>PBFJ01000048.1 GCA_002718715.1 bacterium | reverse complement strand
TGAAAACAAATTTGTATATAATGAAAATTTTAACTTTAAATGTAAAAAATATTTTGTACCATTTTTTAAAAAAAAATGTAATAAATTAAATATAAAAACAATAAAAAAATTAATATGTTTTTATATTGTTCCTTTTGAAATAAATTATAAAAATGTTGAGAATAAATTATTATCAATTAATTTTCCTATTTATGAAATATTACAAATTAAAAATAATAAAACAATTTCTTATAATATATTTAATAAAAGTTTTATATTCAAAATATTACCTTCATTAAAAAATGATATATATAATTTATATATTTATGATCATAATTTAAAAAAATTTATATATTATGATACAGCACTTGTAAATGATTATAATACAAGTAAATATATAAATAATATATTTAATCTTAGTAATAAAATAAATAATAATATAGATTTTATTGAAATGAGTGATAGTGAAGAAGATGAAGATGATGAAAATATGATAGCACAAAAACAAAAAATATCAATGATGGAAAAGATTATTTTGTGAAATGTATTTTTAATTCAAAATTTAAAAAATGGAAACCCATTGAATATGTTAATTTTTCTTACACAAAAGTTATTAATAATAAATTATGTGCTACAGTAGATAAAATTTAAAACATTTTTGTTACTTTTTCCAATAATACAGATAATAACATAATTACTACTACTAATAATCCAATAGAGTAATGAACAACTTCAATACCATTTAATATTCCTTGATAATATAAAAAGAATCTTTGCCATTTAGTTGCACAATCGCAATCATATTTTATGTTTGTAGAAAGATTATATACATTTTTCATTACATTATATTTAATAAGAAGGTAAACAATTAATATCATTGACAATAATAATGACATTAAAAATCCATTTGATTTTTTACCACCCTTAAATCCTAAAAATTTAGTTAGTTTTGTATTTAATGAAAATAAACCCAAAAATATTAAAAATATGCTAAATAATTCTAAATATTGATAAAATTCTAAAAATTCAAGATTTACTTTATATTTTTCGTTTGTTTTGAAACAAACACAATTTTTTAATTCTCTAATATAAATAATAGTATATGTTACTAAAAAAAGTAATAATACAAGAACAACTAATTGAGTACTTAATAATGTTTTTTCCATAATATTATATTTTTTAATATATAATATTATTTTTTTATAGTAAATTTAAATCAATTATACATTTTTTTTCTTCCTTTTCATTTTCAATTTCTAAAATACTTTCTTCTATTTTTTCATAATGTTGTATTTCAGGTTGTTTATCAAAATAATTTTGATTTGTAAACTTTTTAATATTATATTTTTGTTTTTTGTAATATTTTTCTCTTTTTTTATATTGATTTTTAAATATCTGATGTGTATCAATTATATCAATAACTAAAGGATTTGCATGTTTTTGTCTTAATATTCTTCCAACTGATTGACATACATCACTTTTTGGTGTTGCCATTATTAATGTTGTCAATGTTTTTATATCTAATCCTTCAGATGCCATTGAATATGTTGCTAAAATTATTTTTTTTGTTTCACTTTCTTTTAATTTATTTTCTTTCATGCCTCCTAAATATAATCCAACATCATAGTTTATTTCTTCCAATTTTTCCTGTAAAAAAAATATTAAACTTTTATTCTGAGACAAAATCATTATTTGTTGATTTTCATTTTCTTTTAATTCAAATTTTATAACATCTATAATAAACATACTTCTATATTCATAATTACATAATTTTGTTATCATTGAACTATATAAAACTTGTCCTCTAAAATCTCGTATAACTTCATTAAATTCATCATCATCAATACGATAGTATACGCTTTTTATTAATACTTCTATATTTTTTTCACTATGTTCCTTATGTATTACAGGTCCCAAAAACCATTTAAATACTTTTGTTAAACCATCTTTACGTGTCATTGTTCCCGATAAACCTAAAGTATAATTAGTAACAATAGAATTTAAACAATTTGAAAATACTTCTGCACTTAAATGATGACATTCATCATAAACAGAAAGACCAAAACAATCAAATAAATTTGAATCATAATTTGGTCTGCATAAACTTTGTAACATACCTAAAACAATATCTTTGTTCTCAATATCTATTGTTGGTCCTTGAATTTTTCCAACACGTGCACCTGGAACAAATTGTTGAATACGTTCTTCCCATTGATTCATTAAAAATGTTTTATGAACAACAATCAATGTTTTCTTTTTTAATTTACATAAGATAGCTAATGCCATTACAGTTTTACCTTTTCCTGGTTCAACATCTAATAGTCCACCGCCACTATTCTTATTTTTTTTAATATGATTTATAAATTTAGAGACAATATTATTTTGATAATCGAATAAATCACCATTAAATTTTAAATCAATATTATCTCCTTCATTAATTTTTTTATTTGTTAAAATTCCATATTTTTCTTCTCCAAAATATCGTGGAACGTATAGTTTTGTATTTGATTCACGATATATTGGAAAAGAACGAACATTTGTTCCACCCATTATACTTTGATTAACATTTGGTTTCATATTTAGTGTTTTTTTAATTTCTAATATATCATCGACACTTATTATCTTTTTGGGAATAGTATAACCTTTTTTACCCAAATACATTATATAATTATTTAACAATCGTTTTTTAAATTTATTTATTTATTTAAAAAAAAATATATTTTATTTTTAAGTATACTATATAAAGTATAATTAAAAAATGAAAATTATTAAAAAATCTAGTAAAGCTGCAAAAAAACAAGTTAATAATTTAGTTAAATTATTGACATTACAAAATGTTCTTGGTTTACTTCTTACATTATTTATTGTTTTAGATATGAAACCTAATATGTCAATGGCTTCATTATTTTCAAGTTCTATGGGATATTTTATTCTATTTGTTGGATTTTTAGCAGTAATTGCTAATTGCCATCCTATTATTTCATTAATTTATGTATTTTTTGCTTATGAATTAATGCAAAGAAGTGCAGCCAAAACACAAATTAACTATATGAAAAATATGCCTGGTGAAAGTACGCGTACAAATTATATGAAAGAAACTGAATTTTTTCCTAATACTTTAGAAGAATTTGTAATTCAAGAAAAAGTTCCAGCTATTAATTACAGTGAATCTAATACTTATGAATTTAAAGATAGTTTATCTGATACTATCCCATCTTCTACATTTTAATTTATTTTTTAATAGCATTACTAGTACTGCTATTAACATTATTATTACCATTTTGTATATCATTTGTTTTGAATAATGATGGCAAATAATTAATTAAACATATTACCAAAATTGCAAACAAAAATTTCAAAATATATTCAACTATTTTTGATATTAATTCATCCATTTTACCATCTGGTACTGAGTTTAAAACTTTTGTTAATACGGTTTCATATTCTTTTTCTGGATCTTGTGTTTCTACTGGTTTACAATCAATATAAATATCATCTCCTTCTATATCTGTTTTTAAAGGTGGATTTTTACTATAATAAATAGGAACATTTAACTTGTTATCTTCATTTTTTAAATAGATTTCCTTTGTATCACAACTTATATAATTTTGGATAGCATAAATTAATGATTCTCTTATTTCTATACCATTTTCAGGTGTAAATACAATCATAATTATATTTTGATCATTATTTATAATACTATTATACGTAAAATATCTTGTATCTGGTATTGCTTGTGATAAATTTAAATTATTAATTGATGTAAATTCTGTTAATGTTTGATCAGTAAATTGAGAATTCATTTCACTTAAAATTTTAGTAAAATTAATTGATGATAAATTTGATCCACTATTTCCTGTTTTTCTAAAAGGTATTGTCATAATCAATAAACTATTATTATTTTCATAACCTTGAAATTTTAAAATTAATTCTAATGAATTATATGGTTTATTATCATAATAATGTGAACTATCTTTAACAATTTCTATTTCTAAAATAGTAAATTTCTTACCACCAAATTTTAAATAACTTGTTTCTGTATTATTTGGTAAATTTAATACAATTCTTTTTTCTTCTCTTTTTATATTAATTTCATTTTGTTCACTTAATTTATTTACTAAAACACATTTTTCTACTTTACATTCATTTGTATTTTGTGTATCAATATTTGTTGGAGCTGCTTTTAAATTAAATTCATCATATTCTAAGAGATTTGTAGAATATTCACACACATTTATATTTCCTTCAACCATTTTTACTATTATTTTATATATATATACTTTTTTTAATTAATTTAGACACTATTTTTTAATAAAAAAATAAAATAAGTTAATAAGAAACATATAATTTTTTAATTATAATGACGGAACATAATTTAATAATTAAAGACCCTAAAATTAATGAAAAAAAGGAAAATATAAAAGATAAAGCAAATAAAATAAATGAAGAACTCATTAAAAAAATGTTAGTTGAAGATTATCCATTTCCTTTAGTAGCTTATTTTTATGGGAATTTTTTTAGAAATAAACCTATACGTAATTTTAACAAATTTTTAGAAGAATGGGAATTATTTATTAAAAAACACGGCAATGAAAAAATTACACTGAGAACAGTTCAAAATTTATCAGAAAATATTGATAAAAAAAAAAGAAATAAAATACCATCTGAAGTATTAAATAAAAAAACAAATGTAAAACAAACAAATGTAAAACAAAAAAGTAGATTTTCAAAAATTAGAAACACATTTAAAAAATTTTTGAAAAAAAGTAATAAAAATAAAACATTGAAAATTAATTCAAAAAATAACAAATCATCTAAAAAATATAAAATACCAGGATTACCAAAAATGCCTAAGATGCCTAAGATATCTGATATATCATTTTATAAAACAAAAAAAGATAAAACAAATAAATCTATTACAAATAAATCTGCGTTAAGTATTTCAAATGTATCAAAAAATGCATTTCAAAACTTTTTAAATTTATATACAAAACGTCAAAAGAATTTAAATTTAGCAATTCAAAAAAAATATAAATTAATTCGTCATGAAAATAAAATTTCTCCACAAAATACATTACCTGCAAATTCACCACAAAATACATTACCAGTAAATTTACCACAAAATGAATTACTAATAAATTCACCACAAAATAATAATATAATTGTAAATAATAAAAATTCTATGCATTATAAAGGTATCATAAATGCAAGTATTGCATCTACACTTAATTATAACCTTAATTACGAAAATTATAAAAATAAATTATCCGCAATTTTAACTAATGGTGGTGATTTTAGATCTTTTCCAAAAAAAACAATTGATAAATTATCTCATTTATCTAGTGAATTAAAGAAAAAACATGTTTCTTATACATTGGCTGCAACTACTGTTCCAGTTCATCTGGTTAATGCTGGATTAAACGGATTTAAATATATAAAATCATATATTTCAGAATATATGGCTGAGAGAAGACGTCGTCGTAGAGCAGCTAGAGAAGAAGCTAGTTTACATCAATTACCTAGAACTGCAATTCCTAAACGAAAAAGATCACATAAATATTTACAAGCAAGTACTATTCAAAACCCATTAAATAAAACATTTTTGAAACAAAAAATTGAAGAAGAAACAAATAATAATAATAATGAGGAAAGAAAAGAAGAACAAGTAAATCATTCACAGGAAAGAAAAGAAGAAAAAGTAAATCATCCACAGGAAAGAAAAGAAGAAGAAGTAAATCATTCACAGGAAAAAAAAGAAGAAAAAGTAAATCATTCACAGGAAAGAAAAGAAGAAGAAGTAAATCATCCACAGGAAAGAAAAGAAGAAGTAAAAATAAATAATATAAAATTAAAAAATAAAAATCTTTTTTTTAATAAAATTGAAGAAGAAAATTTAAAATATATGGAAGAAAATGATTTATATCATAAAAAATTAGATGAATTAAAAAGTAAAAAAGATAAATATTCAAAATTAATAAAAGATGAATTAAATACTTTAATTAAGGTAAATGAAACGTTGATTGAAATGAATATAGATTTACTAAAACATTATAATGAAACAAATAAAACAAATAAATTAGAAAAAGCTAAAAAACCAATTATTATTCAAAAAGAAAAATTAATCAAATTAATAAAAGAAAAAGAAGAAAAACAAGTTTCTCAAAAAAAAGCAAAAGAAACCCATCCAGAACAAAAATATAAAATAATTGAAAGACCTTCTAAAGGAAATGATAGAAGTAGTAGAACATTCATTAACCCCCCACCAAATCAACCAGTTTCTCAAACACAAGCAGAAGAAAAACAAAAACAAATAGATTTATTTGATAGAGTTTCACAAGCTTCTGCTGAAGCGGAAAAAGAAACTGTTCCAATTTCTAAAAGTATTATAAAACCCCCACAAAGCAGATTAAGTATAAGAAATCGCGATACAAGACAAAATCCAAACAATTATCAACAAAACAATGGATTTGAAAACCCACGATCACCTGAAGAATGGAATAAAGATCCATTAGTACCTGGAGTAGATAATATACTTGAAAATTTAAAGTTAAGATCAACCCCATTATTGAATGAAATACCAGAAGAAAATCATTCATCTATCTCTAAAAAAATCTCTAAAAAAAAACGACAACCTGATATACAACAACGTATTAAAAAATTAAAGAAAAACGGATTAGAACTTAATACTATTAAAGAAAGACCAGTACGACCACCAATAGAACCATATTCATTTGGTGGAAAAAGAAAAAGAAGAAGTTTAAAAAGAATTGCAAATAAAATACCAAAACAATATAGAATTAAATTATAATTTATAAATAAATGAATAATACAAATTATCCATTTATTTCAGTTGCAACACCAACATATAATCGTCGACCATTTATTCGCCAGTTAATTAACAATTATATGAATCAAACATATCCAAAAAATAATATGGAATGGATAATTATCGATGATGGAGAAGATAAAGTTAAAGATATTTTTGATTCATATCAAAACGAGACAAATAATTCAATATTAAATTTAGAATATGTCTCATTAAGTGAAAAAATACCTTTGGGAAAAAAAAGAAATCTAATGAATAAATTATGTAAAGGTGATATAATTATTTATATGGATGATGATGATTATTATCCACCTTCTAGAGTAAAACACGCTGTTGATATGTTACAAAAAAACAAAGATTATTTAATAGCAGGTTGTACCGAACTTTATATACATTTTATAGATTTAAAAAAAACATTTAAATTTGGACCATATCATAAAAATCATTGTACTGCAGCTACATTTAGTTTCAAAAAAGAATTATTAAAAACTTGTAATTTTAATGAATCAAAAACATTTGCTGAAGAATCATCCTTTTTAAACAAATATAATATACCAGTTTTACAGTTAGATCCATTAAAAACTATACTTGTATTTAATCATACAAATAATACGTGTGATAGACATAAACTTTTAATTAATTGGGAAAAAAAAATAAGCGTTAATGAGTGTAATTTAGATTTAAAAGATATAATAAATTCAGATTATATATATAATTTTTATACTAATATAAATGAAACACTAAAAACATATGAAATAAAAAATGATGAAAAAGTAATGTACAAAAATGATGATGGAACATCTAGAATAGTAGAATATAAAGAACTTGCAAAAATAGTAAATTTAATGAAACAAAGAATAAATGATCTAGAAAGTGAAAATAAAAATTTAAGAATATCTTTAAAAAAAATGTAATTGTAATAATAATATACAAAATATACAATTAGCTTTATGAAAAATAAGAATTATATATGTACAGAAGAAAATGGAAATTTTTGCTATATATTAGGTGTAGTAGTAATAATAATAATTATAATTGTTGTTTTAGTTTAGAAAATAATATATATGTTAATATATTATTTTTTATTCACGAAAAATTATTGAATTAATTCTTTTAATATCAAGTTTATTAATTTCATATTCTTCTAATTTTTCATAAAATGATTCATTATCTACATTAGAATAAAACAGATTAAATAATCTTTTACGATCAACATGCATTTTTTTACATAATCCTATAATAAAATTATTATTATTATACTCAGTACTATACTTAGTTAATACCTTAGTAAATCTAGAAGGAGTTTTTAATATTTTCTCCTCTTCGATTTTTTCATTTTCAACAAGCTCACTATTTTTAGTATAATTAACATATATATTGTATAAATCAGAATAATTATTTTCTTTATTTACCTCTTTCTCACTCTTATTTTCTTTTAAATAAGTTAAAAAATTATTTACCTCTTTTAATTTATTATATTCTTCGTAATTTTTATCAATTTTTAAATAATATGTCATTTCATTTAAAATCCATATTTGTTTTTGAAAACAAACACGATCGAGATAATCACCATCACAAATATTTTGCAAAAAATTTTTATAAAATGTATAATCACTAGGAAGAGACAAATAATCAATTATATTTTCATGAAATAATAATGAAATAATAGTCTTATCATTATCGTGAATATATATTTTATCTTTTATATTTTTTGGAAAAAACAATAATTTATTAACACAATATATTATATTTTCATTATAATTACTAAGTTGTTTTTGACTTAATAAAAAATTTAACAAATTATTCTTATATAGTAATTTATAAAAGGATGGATCATCATTACATTTATTAAAAATTTTTTGTATTAAATTAATTTTTTTATAATTATTATTACAAAAATTATACACTAAGTCTTTATTTATATCAAGGTTTATAGTTGTATCAATTATTTTATTAAAATAATCTGATTTTTCTTTTTTTAATTCATAAAAACTTGAAATTTTAATTAATTCTTTAATTTTTTTTTCATAAATATTAGTTCCAATAAAAATAACATTATTATCAAGATTTTGTATATTTTTATTTTTCTTATTTTTCTTATTAGTATCAGTATCTTTTTTTGTTTTTTTTCGTGGTCTTATTGCCTTTATAATATTGCCTAAAAAAATTTTTTCATTATTTTGAATATGATCAATATTATCAACAACATAAATAATTTTTTTATTTGTTTTTCTTTCAAAACAATTCATAATATTAATATTTCCATTCTTACTATAAAAAATTTCATTAAATTGATTTCTATCTTTTAAATTATTAATATCATAATATAAATAATCAATATTATTGTCTTGTAAAACTTTTTTAACAATTGTTGTTTTCCCTATACCACTTTTACCATAAAGATACAATGAATTGGATTTACTATTAGCATTATTCTTGTCAAGATTAATAATTACGTTTTCAATTGATTTATATGAACTATTCATTGAATATTTTATTTTAAATTAAATTTAAATTAAAATATTATTATTACTTATATTTAATATAATATTTTTTTTTAAGTTAAGAGTTACAAATATCATCATTATTTGTAATACCATCCCATGTAACTTTACATTGTTTTGCCCATTTATATTTTGCACACATACCACTATCAGGTCCTTTATCACCTGAATTATTAAATGGTACCTTATCAAAATCCATAATTGTTTTATTACTACAAACACCTAATTTTTGAATATTTACACATTCATTTTCAAGATCATCAATATTTACATCAGAATCATTTAATGAAAAAACATTATCTGAATTTTTTAGATAATTTGCGTGGGCCCAATAATCAGGACAATTATCAATACGTGGTGGAAATTTTATATTAACTTCATCATTAGCAATAGCAACACCAACTAATGTTAAAGAAAATATTAACACAATAACAGCAAGAAATATAATATTTTTATAAAACGAATTCATTATTTAATATATAATAATAAATTTAAATTTTATTTAAAAAAATGTAAATATAAAAAAAAGTTAGTATACTATAAATAAAAATGATTAATTCGGATTATAATATATCAAATTTAACAAATAATGAATTGGAAAAAAAAGTTAATGAAAATGGAAGAATAGATTTATTGTCTCATAATGGCCTAAATAATGGCACCCCTTTATTTTTACAAGATCAAAATTTAATAAATGAAAGAACAAATTATAATAATTGTAGAACACATCTTTTTGAAAAATCTGATTTAGAAAAAATATTTTTTTCAATGAAAAATATTGAAGAAATACAAAATCAAATTATTATCGGTGTTTATGATAGATCTAATGGAGAATATAGAATAGATAATCAAGATTATGATGCATTAAATATTATTATGAGAAGTATATTTTTACAGTATTCATTAAATCAACAAAGTGAATTAAAAGAACAAGTTTTGGCTTTAAATAAACTTGTTGTAAATTATTGTGTTCCTAAAATTTATAGTGAAGTTATTGGATTTATGAAATATAAAAGAGATGTTAGCAGAATTTCAGTTCCTCCAAATCTCCCTAAATCAACTAATTATAATAATACAACTTTAGAACTTAATCGCTTTTTCTAATTCATTTAAGTCATTTAACCACATTTTTTCTATAGTTGTATTTTTCAAATATTCTAATTCTGATTGTTTTTCATCATATTTATTCTTTAATTGTTCAATGGATTCTTCACTAACTGAATCCATTGACATTTTTATTAAATAATTAAAACTTTTATCCATTTTCATATAATTTTTATTTTCAAGCATTTCATTAATTTCATTAATTTTCTTTTTTCTTAAATCAATAGTACCATTTAGTACTTCCTGAATATAATTCCATTTATTTTGTAAAATTAAACATTCATTTTCTAATTGTTTTATCATAAATGTTCTTCGTTTATTATAAAATTCTAATCTTGTTGCATAATAATCATCAATTATATCTTTAATGTTTTTATAATTTTTTAATTTTTCATTATTATCAAATAGATTCATATTACTTAAACTAATACTTGATTTAAGTTTTAATTTTTTTATAAATACATCACTATTTTCATCATATTTTTGTAATGTACTTCTATTAAATATTATTTCAATATTTACATCGGTATTTGTGCTATTATCATTATAATCTTTTATATTCAATACTTTTTTTTCAATACATTGTTCTAGATATTGTTTATAATCATCGGTCCAAGTTCCAATAGGTAATTCTGTAACAGTAACAGTATTTTTCTTTTTATCCATATTAAATTTACCATAAACATTAAATCTTGTATAAGTTTCATCATCATTAATAATAGATCCTTTAAAATTATTAAAATATGGAATAAATTTCATATCTTTGTTTAAAAATTCTTGTTGAAGTAAATTATTTTTTAGATATGTAATTATTTGTTTTACATTAAAACAACTAATATCTGTACTAAAACCAGTTCCAATTCCTTTACTTCCATTAATTAATATCATAGGAATAATTGGAACATAATATATTGGTTCAACACTTGTACCATCATCATCTAGATAAGTTAGAATAGGTAAATCTTCCTTTCTATATATTTTTTCTGAAATATTATTTAATTTTGTAAAAATATATCTTTCTGATGCACTATCTTTACCTCCTTGAAGTCTTGTACCAAATTGTCCATTTGGTTCAAATATATTAATATTATTAGATCCAACATAATTCTGTGCCATTCCTACAATTGCAGAATTTAGACTTGCTTCACCGTGATGATATCCTGAATGTTCTGAAACATATCCACTAAATTGTGCAACTTTAATTTCTTGATTCAAATTCTTTTTAAATGCACTGTACAAAATTTTTCTTTGACTAATTTTTAGTCCATCCATAAGATTTGGTATAGATCTATCACAATCATATTTTGAAAAATGTATCATTTCTTTATCTATAAATTCTTGATAAGATACACTTTTTTTATTCGTATCTAGATAAGAATTTCTATCATATTCACCCAACCATTCTTTTCTATCATTTGCTCTTTTCTTGTTAAAAACCATATCAATATATTCTTTTTGTTCTTCGTTATAATCAAAATTTACAGTTTTCTTTTTCTCAAAATATTCCTTAAATTCTTTATTTGTAGATGTACCCAAACCTTTATAATACTTAATTTTCCATCCTTTATTACCATTTTCTTGTTTCCAAGATTCATATTCACCATCATTGTAAAATTCGATTGTTTTTTTATTTTTAGTTGCTTTTAAAATTGGTGTATTCATAAATCCAATAAATCCATCAATCTTAAGAAGTGATGGCCATACACACTCAAACATATTCAATCCAAGTCCTTTGATATGTGTACCATCTAAATCTTGATCTGTCATAAACAATACTTTTCCATACCTTAATGATATTATTGATGTATATACTTTATTATTTTCTAGTGCTAAAATTTTCTTGATATCAATAAACTCTTGATTATCATTAATTTTTTTTACATTTTCACCTCTTACATTAATCATTTTACCTTTCATTGGATAAACACCAATAAAATTTCTATCTTCTTTACTTAATCCTGAAATAATACCAGCTTTAGCTGAATCTCCCTCACATAAAATGAGCGTACATTCTTCAGATCTATTTGTTCCTGCAAAATTTGCATCTACTAACTTAGGTATTCCACGAATTGATTTTACCTTTGAACCATCTGTTTTTGATGCTTTTTTATTATTTTTTATATCAGTTATTTGACAAGCTGTTTCCATCACACCTAATTTACATATTTGTTGAATGAATTTATCACCAACATCACAAGATGATCCAAATTTAGATACAGGTGTATTCAAATAATCTTTTGTTTGACTATCAAATGCAGGATTTTCAATAGTTGCATCTAAAAATATCATTAATTGTTCCTTAATTGAATTTGGTTTTACATCAATCTTTTTCTTTTTTTGTATAACTTCACAAACTTTTCTTGTAATTTGATTAATAATATAATCAACGTGTTTTCCACCTTTTTGTGTATAAATACCATTTACAAATGAAACTTGTGTAAATTCTTGATATGGACTAATACATACAACATATCTCCATCTTGAGTTAGAAGTTAAATCACTTACTCTTACAAGTTCATCTTTCTTTCCAATATATTTTTCAACATAATTTTCAAATGTTTTAACATTTAACACTTCATTATTCAATTTTACTTTAATATTATTTTTTGTAATTCCTGCAATATCATAAACTCTTTTTTGAAATAATTGAATCATACTCTCAGTTAATCCATTTATATTCAGTCTATTATAATCTGGTGTAAATGTTACTTTTGTATATGGTTTTACTTTTGTTTTTGTAATTTTTGGTTTTCCAATTTCAGTTAAATTATTATGAAATTCTTGTACATATTTCAATCCACGAATATGATCAACAGTTTCTATTTTACCATACGTAGACCATATCAATACTAATTTAAAACCAAAACCATTTTTACCTCCTACAATTTTCTTCTCACTTTTATTATAATTTGTACTTGTTCTTAAATGTCCAAAAATCATTTCAGGAATCCATAAATCATATTCTGGATGTTTTTCAATATCAATTCCATTTCCATCGTTATAAAATGTAATTGTATTATCTTCAATAGTAATATTTATATTTGATACAGGAATTAAATCTGTATTTTTTGGTTGAGATTTTATTTTTCCATCCATTCTAATAACATGATCTCGACAATTTACAATTCCTTCATCAAATAATTTATAAAGCCCTGGTATATATTGAAATGTTGTATTAATAATTTTATTATCATTTGAATCATAAACAAAGTCTTTTGTTTCAACGCATTCAATTGAACCAATATAAGTATCTGGATTATCTAAAATATGCTCTTTATCAGTTTTTTTCTGATATGTTTTTGAAAGACTATTTTTGCTTTGTAATGAACTCATTTTTATATATTTTATATCTATATTTTATTTAATAAAAAAAAAAAATTTTAAATCAATTTTTTCTTATCATTTATTTCATAATATATTTAGTAATTCAATTATTAAATATATTATGAAAAATATATAAAAGTATTAATATAAAATATATATTATTTTTGTATTATTTAATCTAATAATGAATACACTATCAAAAAATATAAATACTTTTAAAGTTATTAATAAATGGAATTTTTACATTCATTATAGTGATAATAAGAGTTGGGATTTAAATAGTTACATACATATTATTAGCATAAACGATGTTACACAGGCAATTTTATTTGAAGAACAACTATCCTCAAAAATGATACAAAATTGTATGATATTTATTATGAAAGATGGAATTAATCCAACATGGGAAGATCCAAAAAATATAAATGGTGGATCTTTTTCTTATAAAATAAATAATAAAGTATTATATAAAGTATTTAAATTAGTTTATTTTTCATTAATTACTAATAATTTGACACCTAATAAAGGTTTATCATCAAAAATAAATGGAATTACAATATCACCAAAAAATACAATGACTCCCAAAAAGAATTTTTCAATATTAAAAATTTGGATAGAAAATTGTAATTATATTGATCCTGATATGATATATCCTCTTGAAGGTCTAGAAAGAAAAGGTTGCATATTCAGAAAACATAATCCAGATAAATAAATATATATATATAATTCTAGAACAAAATAGGTGTATTAATTATTTAAAATTTTAAATTTAAAGATTAATTAATATTATAATTAAAGTTATTAATTTTTAAATTTTAATGGCTGATAATAGTAAAAAACATTTGTCTTTAGTAGTTTGTGGCCATGTTGATGCTGGTAAAAGTACAACCACTGGACATTTAATATTTAAATTGGGTGGCGTATCTCAAAGAGAAATGGATAAATTACAAGCTGAAGCAGATGCACAAGGAATGAGCTCATTCGCATTTGCTTATTATATGGATAGAGATAAGGCAGAACGTGAAAGAGGTGTAACAATTAATTGTACAACAAAAGAATTTTATACTGATAGTTATCATTATACTATTGTAGATGCACCAGGTCACAGAGATTATGTTAAAAATATGATTACTGGTGCTGGTTGTGCTGATATTGCTCTTTTATTAGTTCCTGCTGAAATGGGTGGTTTTGAAACTGCTATTGCAAAAGGTGATCATAAAACTGGTGCAATACAGGGTCAAACACGCCAACATGCAAGATTGTTATCCTTATTGGGAATTGAACAACTAATTGTTGGTATTAATAAAATGGATTCGTGTGATTGGTCAGAAAAAAGATTTAATGAAATTAAAGATGAAATGACTAAGATGATTCAACAAGCTGGATTTAAACCAAAACGTATTCCTTTTATTCCTTATTCTGGTTTTAAAGGTGAAAATTTGGTTGAAAAATCAGATAAAATGCCTTGGTATAAAGGATGGGAAGCAAATATATCAAAAGATGAAAAAGTAAGCGGTGTTACATTATATGATGCTCTAGAGAAACTAGCTAGACCACCAAAAAGAAATACAGAGGGTAAACTAAGAGTTCCAATCAATGGAATTTATAAAATTAAAGGAGTTGGTGATGTTATTACTGGAAGAGTTGAACAAGGTGTCGTTAAACCGAATGATATTGTAGGCATTGTTCCTCGTAAAATTAATGGTGCAAAAATCTTTTCAGTAGAAATGCATCATAAATCTTGGCCAGAAGCTGTTCCAGGTGATAACGTTGGATTAAATATTAAAGGTTTGGATAAAGGTAACATGCCAAAAGTTGGTGATGTAATTTATATAGATAAGCAAAATAAATTATGTTCAGTAAAAAGTTTTAAAGCACAAGTTGTAGTTCAAGAACATCCAGGACAATTAAAAGTCGGATTTTCACCATTGATTCACGTAAGAACTTCCAAATGTTCTTGTAGAATGGATAAAATACATTGGAAAATGGGAAAAAAAACAGGAGGTCAAAAAGTAGAAAATCCAAGTTATTTAGAAATGGGTGAATCTGCTGTAATTGATTTTGTACCTAAGCAATTAATGTATTTGGAAAGTTTTGATGAATGTCCAGGATTGGGAAGAATTGCAGTTATGGATTCTAATCAACTTGTTATGCTTGGTAAAGTTTTGGAGGTAACTTATAATGAAGAATAATCTGTTTCATAATTACATTTTTGACAATATTCGGTATAACATTTTTTAGTACAACAATCATTTTTACATTTACCAAAACCTTTTAATGTACTTCGATTACTATATTTTATAAAAATTTTACATAAATTAAATTGTTGAATTATTGTATCATCTATTCCAATAAATTCATCTATATTATTAATACAATCATCTGGTATAAATTGTTTTAATTTATTATAATAAAAACAATTTATGCTAATTATTTCTTGTGTCATTTTATCGTTTACAAATTAGTTTTAATGTCTTTTACAAATAATTAATTCTTAAAAAACTATTTCAATTTTATTTTATTTTTATTTTTCACTTGGAAGAGGTGCAAGACATAATTTTATTTCACCCAAAGATGCTACATTATATTTAATTATTAATGGTAAGTTATTACCCAAATATATCTCAATTTGATTACATAAATTTGTACATTTAATGAAATATGTTAAATTTTTTAATGAAAATTCCCCTTGAATTATTTCTTGAGGATTTTTTTTCTCTATTATTTTCATATTTCCCTCTGTTTCTGTTCTTATTATTTCTGCTTCTGCAAAAGTACCACCACATTTAAAAATTAATGTATTTTCTATAGATTTTATTTCTAATTTTTCAGAAATATTTGATAAATCTCTAATTATTTTTTGAAAATCGCTAGAATTTATATTAATTATAGAATCATAATCAACTTTTGGCATTCCTAACTCATCCGTATCTGGTTCAATTAATTTTAATTTTTGAATTTTAAATTGTTTAATTTCTGGATTTTCAAATTTTAAACCTAAATATTCTACAACACCATCATGATAATCATCTTTTTCAATATATATTGTTAATGTTTCATCATTATCAATTGTACTTATTAATTTAAATAAATGAAACATATTTACTGCAATAATAATTTTATCTAATTTACAATCAAAATATTCAAAATTATTTGCCCATAAATTTAAATGCACCAAAATTGTATGACTTTTATCTATATTTACAATTCTAATTCCTTCTTTTAAAAATGTTATATTACTTTCTAGTAATATATCTTTTAATGCAGTCATTAAAACTCTGAAAGCAGTAATTTGAACTGTTTTAATAGTTAATACGTTATTTATTTCATTTTTTAACAACGTCATATTTTAAAAAATTAACTTATTTATTAATGACATAATTTATTTAAATATTTTTAATATAAAACTTATTACTAAATAATAATTAATTTAAATAATATAAAAAAAAAATAAATATTAAATTAATTAGAAATGATACCACTATATAAAAATAAAAGTATTTGAATTATTTTTTATATTTTTTATTTCATATACAAGATTTTCAATATTTGTAAAATAATTGTTTATTACAAAAATTAAAAATCTAAATCATCAAAAGCATCTTCACGTCCTTCTTTATTAGCTAATGCGTATTCTGAAACACGCTTTTCAAAAAAATTTGTTTTTGATTCAAGTGAAATCATTTCCATAAAATCAAATGGATTAGTTACATTATATATTTTTTTATATCCTAATTGCAAACATAATCTATCTGCTACAAACTCAATATATTGTTTCATTAATACTGAGTTCATACCTAACAACTTACAGGGTAATGCACTACATATAAATTCTTGTTCTATAGATACTGCATCCTTTATTATTGTATTTATTTCATTTTCTGACAATTTATAAATCAATTTACTATAAAGTAATACTGCAAATTCAGTATGTAAAGCTTCATCTCTTGAAATTAATTCATTTGAAAATGTTAAACCAGGCATTAATCCTCTTTTTTTTAGCCAAAAAATACTACAAAATGCTCCAGAAAAAAATATTCCTTCTACACACGCAAAAGCAACTAATCTTGTTGCAAAATTTGACTCATTATCATCTATCCATTTTAATGCCCAATCACCTTTTTTTTTAATACATTCATAATTATTTAAAGCGTGAAATAGATCTTGTTTTTCATCATTATTTTGAATATAAGTATCTATCAATAAACTATATGTTTCACTATGAATATTTTCCATCGCCATTTGAAATCCATAAAATGCAGTTGCCTCTGATATTTTTATCTCATCTAAAAATCTCTTACCTAAATTTTCTATTACAATACCATCTGATGCAGCAAAAAATGCCAATATCATTTTAATATAATACTTTTCATCATCTGATAATTTATTCCAATCTTGTAAATCTTTACTTAAATCTATTTCTTCTACTTTCCAAAAACAATCTATTTGTTTTTTATACATTTCCCAAATATCATTATGTTGTATTGGAAACATAACAAAGCGATTATCATCATCTTTAAGTATTGGCTCAATATTGGAATTTGTCATTCTAAATTATTTTTATATAAAATTACAAAATATATTTTTTTAATAAAATAATTTAGTATTTTCTATATTTTATTTCTTGATTTATTTTTAATCTGTTTTAATAATATAATTATATTGAAATACTATTCAGTAATGGAAAATATTCATAAATATGATAAAATTATGGATGAAATAAAACAAAATAGAAAAAAACAGTATAATAATTATTATAGTTTTATTCATAATTTACGTAATAAAAATGAGACAGTAAAACATCATAAAGAAATGACAAGTAAAAAATCAAAAGTAATACAAATATTATTAAATGATTTAAAAAAACAAGAAAAAAAAGTAAATATGTATGAGAAAAATAATACTATTAATGATATTAAAACATTAACTGAGTATTTAAATTTTAGAGAATATAAATAAAAAAATAAAATATACTTTAATAATAATAATTTAGTAAATATATGCCAAAAAAATCTGGAAAATCTTTATCTCGTAAATCAAAAAGTAAATCTTCAAAATCATTATTAAATAATAAATTAGTTCTTTATCTTTCTTTGATTCTTTTTATTTTCAATGTTGTTGCATTTTTATTCTTCAAAGATATGCAAAGTTTATTTCTATTTGTTATTGTTTTATGTATTACTTATTTATTTGATAGAAATATGATTGTAGTATTATTAGTTCCTATCTTATTTGTTGGTTTATTAATCTTTTTAAGAAAATCATTTATGAATAATGAATTAGTTGAAGGATTTAAAGAAGCTCATAATCAAAAATCAGAAGATGAAGGAGAAGTAGAAGAAAAAGAAGAAAAAGAAGATGAAGGAGAAGTAGAAGAACCTGAACAAAAAGAAGATGAAGGAGAAGTAAAAGTAGAAGAAAAAAATACTGAATCATATGCAAATTTAAAAAATGATTCAATCAAAAGTGAATTAAATAATTTAGTAAATAAATATGAAAAAGCACAAAAAGGATTATCAGAAACTTTAGAAAAAAGTAGTATTGATCCACAAAGTTTAGAAACCCAAAAATTAATCATTAAACAAATGAACGAGATAACTCCTGTCATCAAAGATTCTGTAAAAATTTTAAATAAAGTTGATATGAATGGTTTAAATAATTTATTAGGTAGTCTTGGAAGTGTTTTAGGTAGCAATCCAATTCCAAAACCAACAAAATCATCAACAAAAATTTAATAAAAATATTGCATTATTATTAAATGAAAACAAAAAGTTATTCAAAAAAAATTTTAAAAGATATTAAAAACCTTTTTAAAAACAAAACATTTATTATTTTTTTATTAATTATAAATGTTCTATGCTATTTTTTAACAAATAATTTAAGTAGAACTATTTCATTAGTTGT
>PBFJ01000047.1 GCA_002718715.1 bacterium | reverse complement strand
TTTTGGAGATCCGCCTAAATCTAAAAAGAAAAGCAATAAAAAGACCAAACCTTCTAAAGAACAAATAAAAAAACAAGCAATCAACTTTCATCTTCAAGGAAATATTGGATAAGCATCAAAATATATTTATTATACTAACTAATAAACCCTTTTAGATTTATAATGAATACACAAAAACATCGTTTTACTATCAAACTTTTTGCATTTATAGTGTTTTTTATAACTACAATAACATTTAATGCAAATATCGTTTCAAGCTTAGAAATCGATTCATCAGTTTTGATACATAAAATATCAAAAGATTACAGCAAAAAATTCTGCAATGCTATTGCTTTTGGTTTATCCAAAGAAAGTGCAATGACCTTCTCTTACGAGGAAAATAAAAAAGTATTTGAAAAAAGAAAAGGTATTAGTAAAATTAATAAAGAATTGCTAGCAGAACAAATATCAACCTCTATTCTTGAGAAATGTGGCTACAACATAAGCATGAAAGGGGAAAAAGGTATTCAAGATTTTAAAAGTTACTACTTGTTAAAGGATAAAGATTCGATAGAAAATAAATAGGATAATAAAAAAAAATCACTTGAGCTTTAATAGTAATTATTTTCTAAAGAAAAATGAATAGTCTTACAATTATTTTGTTTTAAGATTAAAAACATTAAAAGCTATTTAAAGATTTTTTTTCATCCATGCCTCTAGATTTAGCATTGACCAAATAAATAGCCTACGGTTTTTTTTTCCTGCAATATGTTCATCAATTAAAGAATTAACAGATTCAAAATCTAAGTAATTATATAAACATGCATTTCTATTAAGTAAATTCTCTTTAACAAAGCTTATACTTTGCCCTCTAAACCAACTTGAATCAGGGGAAGAAAAACCCTTCTTCTCAGCACTAGTTATACTTTCTGGAACAATTTTTCTCATGGCTTCTCTCAAAATTTGTTTACCATCATTAGTCTTTCTAAAGAATAAGTTTTTCTTTGATACAGATTCATTTTCATCAATTTTCAGGACATTAGAAAGATTGTTTAATTTGAGATTAATTGGACATTTCATCGCAAAATCTACTAAATCGTTATCCATGAATGGAACTCGATTTTCTAGTCCATGTGCCATTGAAAGCTTATCCTCAACTATAAAAAGTCCATGTAGAAAAGTTTTCGCCTCAAAGTATAAAGAGTGATTTATAAAATCTTCTGGTGAAGATAAAGTATTTTTATGATTTTTAAATATACTTTTAAAAATATCTCTAGTCCAAACGTCTTTAACTTCATTCGAAATGGGAGAGAAAACTTTTTTTAATTCTTTATTACTCAATAGTCTTTGCCAATAAAGATAATACTCGTCTATATAATTTTCAAAGCTTTGACAATTTGCAGCTCTATAATATCTCCATGGATAACCGCCAAATAATTCATCACCTCCAGATCCTGATAAGACAACTTTTACAAATTTACTTGCAAGCTTAGCGGAATAATAATTTGGGTAACTTTGCCCTACGCGTGGTTCTTCAAGATGATGAGCTAAATCAGAAAGACATCTTTCCATATCGCCAGCTTTTAAGACAATTTCATAGTGCTCAGTATTAAATATTGCAGACATCTCTTCAGCCTTATTTCTCTCATCAAAACCAAGTTCTATGCCTGATGCCGAACTTAAATCAAATCCACAAGTAAATGTTTTTAAAAAAGGAATCTCAGTAGATGCAACTGCACTAATCGAACCAGAGTCAATGCCTCCACTTAAGTAGGATCCTATCTCCACATCACTTACTAATTGATTTTTTACAGCTCTTTTAAAGAGTGAATTTAATTCATTTACGTATTCTTGTTTATCAAGTTTTTCTTCTGGCTCTCTAAAGGAATAGTCCCAGTAGTTAACTATATTCAAGGAAGATTGATTAGTTAAATTTAATGTTCCATAACAACCTCCAGGCAAGAGCTTTATGTCATTTAAAAGTACTTGATCTGTAAAAATATTCTGAAATGTACAATATTCCAAAAGAGCAGGCTTATTTAAGGTTCTGCGAAAATCAGAATCACTTAATATTGTCTTCTGTTCAGATCCAAATAAAAACTTGTTATCTTGAAAAGCATAATAAATTGGTTTTATTCCATAACGATCTCTAGCTATTAATAACTTCTGCTCAAGCCTATCCCACAAAGCAAATGCAAACATTCCATTAAATTTGCTTATTGCATCAGTACCCCAATTAATTAAAGAATTTAAAACGACCTCAGTATCTGTTCTAGTTTTAAAATTAAATCCTTTGTTAATAAGCTCTAATTTTAATTCTTTGTAATTATATATTTCTCCATTGTAAGTAAGAATCCATCGTTTATCATTGCTATGCATAGGTTGCTTCCCACCATCACCTATATCAATAACTGACAACCTTCTATGCCCTAAACCAACATTCCTTTCAATCCAAACACCCTCTCCGTCAGGGCCTCTATGAGAAATGGAATCTGTCATCTTCACAAGAAGTTCTTCTGAAACGGGCCTTCCATCAATATTTAATAAACCAGTTATTCCACACATTAATTATCTTAATTTAGTTTATTAGAATAACTTTTCTTGGTACAAGTTTCCAAAAATTGTAGTCAAATTCAAAAAAATAGAAATAGTTTATTGAACTTTATCGATTTAAGAATATCTTGCAAAGATAAATTTTTTAACGCGATTTATATACGAGCATGAAACTATTTCCATTGTGGACTTAGTATTTATATTGAAAAGATCCATTGCACGTGCTGCGAAATCCTTATAGTTTTTTTTATTGCGCTAAGTGAACAACAGCTGTGGAGTTAATCTTTATCTTTGATGTCCAATTTTTTCAGCCATATCAATGTATAAATTAATTATATTTTCCAGATTTAATGTTTTTTTTTTGAATTGCATATAGCTATTGCTTAATGACCGAATTTAACTAGATATGAAAATAACTGTATTCCAAGGTCTGATGCTCCTGTGGCTAATATTTTCATTATTTAATAGTTTTATTTCTTCTTAGGGCGACTTCTTCTTTATGTTTATTTCTCCAATTTATGAGCTCTGAGATTCCAGATCTCAACTCTTTTTTTGATTTATAACCAATTTCTTCAAAAGCTTTTTGGGGACAACCAATTCTATTTCTAACTAATGTAGCTTGACTTCTTTCTTTATATATAATTGGCTTCTTACAATCAGTTAAATCAATTATCAAATCGGCTAATTCCTTTAAAGATGTTCTAATCCCAGTCCCAACATTGTAAAAACTGTCAGTTGCGGAAGATTTCATTGCACATATATTCGCCTGGGCACAATCTAGAACAGAAACGAAATCAAATGCCTCTGATCCATCACCAAAAATTGTTGGGCTTCCACCATTATCAATTGCATCTAACATCTTCATAATTACAGCAATATAAGCTCCTTCATAATCTTGCCTGGGTCCATATACATTCATATAACGCAAACCTACATAATCTAATCCATATCTATGATGATAAGCCCGTAACATTGCTTCACCACAAATTTTGGTTGCACCATAAAAATTTTTATTATTAAAAGGATGTTCTTCTTTCATTGGTTCAGTTGTTGCATCTCCATAAACCGAAGCGGAAGAAGAATAGACAAGTCTTTGAATATTTTTCTTTATACATGCTTCAATAACATTAAATGTACCTTTCACATTTACTTCAAATGCAGATCTAGGAAATTGATGACATTGCAATAGCCATAAAGCCGCAAAATGAAATACACCATCAATATCATTCATACTCTCCTCAAGTAAATCAGTTTGGAGAATATCTCCACCTAATTCATATATCTTGCATCTTTTATCTTGCAAAGCTTTACTTAAATTTTGCGCTCTGCCTCGAACAAAGTTATCAAAAACTATTATTTCTTTTACATCTTCTTTCAACAACGCTTCAACCGTATGAGATCCAATAAGGCCTGCTCCGCCTATTAATAAAAACTTTTTCCCTTGAATTTTCATATGAATGATGGAGTGCTATTAATTATCAAATCAGCCAAGGCAAAGCTAGAAGTAAAAGCAGGTGAAATTGCATTTAGTACATGAGTACTGTTCTTGCTATGCTCTACTCTGAAGTCATCAACAAGTTGACATTTAACTATGTCATACAATTGGGGCCTAATGCCTATTTTGTCGGATATAACTAAATGTTCATTTTTAATAGATGGGATTAACTCTTGTGCTGCCTTAAGGAATAAAGGTTTAAACCCCTGCAGAGCCTGTCCACTCGCATAATTTCTAAACCCACGTTTATTTATTATCCATTGCACAGTTAAATGCTTTAAGAAGTTTATGGTCAAAGAAGGTTCTAAATTATCTAAATTTTTATAATTCTCTCTTCCAAATGCAGGAAAAGCAGTAGGACCAATATTAATCTTTCCATCTGTAGTAGGAGTAAAATGTACTCCAAGAAAGGGCATATTCATGTCTGGTACAGGATATAAATTAGTTGTGATATTGAAGGGAGAACTTTTACTTAATCCCCAATAAATACCCTTAAAAGGAAGAATAGTAAGATCTTTTCCTATCTGAAACTTTTTTGCAACTCTATCAGAATGCAAACCTGAAGAATTAAATAAATAACCATAATTTAAACTTATATCTTCTATTTGCTTTTTAAACTTATTTTTCAACATTAAAATTTGTTGATTTTTTAAATTGAAAGATACATGATATCCTAAAAAAAATTGAACATTTTTTTCTCTCAAACGTTTTTCCAATCTTCTTAGAATCTGAATTGGTTTTACAACTGAAGTACTAGGTACAAAAAGAGCACGTCCACTAGCTGATCTTCCATATGGAATTAATTTTAGAAATTCTTGTTTATTTATTATTTCAGAGCTAACTCCATTTTGTTTTCCCATTTCATTAAGAACTTCAAGTTGACTATCAAGATGCTCTTTCTGAGGTGTAATTATCTTTCCACAATTTAATAAATCTAATCCCTCTTCTTTACACCATTCTTTCAATCTTCTAGCACCGTTAATACATACTTTAGACTTTAATGAATTAGGTTTATAAAAGATTCCAGCATGTAATACTCCACTATTTCTTCCTGAAGTATGTAATCCTATCTCTCTCTCTTTATCTATTATTGCTATTCGTAATCGTTCATCTCTCTCTAAAATTTGATTTGCAAGAGTAAGACCTACTATTCCACCACCTATAATTACTATATCAAAGTTCATTGTTTAATATTATCTATCTCTAAACCACTAAATTTTCTTATTATTTTACCATTTTTCAACTCATAAATACTATCACAATTTATTAGTGTCTTAATACTATGCGCAATCATAATTAGTGTCGGAGATGTATCAAGATTGTAAATACCATTCATTAATATTTCCTCAGTCTTTGAATCTAAAGCACTAGTTGCTTCATCTAAAATTAAAACATCTGCTTTTTTATAAATTGCTCTGGCGATTCCAATCCGTTGAATCTGACCTCCACTTAAACGTACGCCACGTTCTCCTACAACTGTATTGTATTTTAATGGTAAATCATAGATAAACTCATGAATTTGGCATAGTTTTGTCGCATCAATAAGTTTATTCATATCAATTTTTTCAATCGATTCTCCAAAAGCTATATTTTCCTTAATTGTCGTATCTGAAAGATAAATTGATTGAGGTACGTGGGCTATATTATTTCTCCAAGATATCAGATCTTCATATTTATTCTTATTATATATATCTATCTCATCAACAATTATTTGGCCTTTAGTTGGAGATAGAAGACCCATGATCAAATCAATTAGAGTGGATTTACCACTTCCAGTTTCACCAATTAAACCAACTTTCTCGCCTTTCTTAATCGATATATTAATTTGGTGTAAAATATTTCCTTCATTTGGAAAATAATTAAAATCAACTGATTTAACTTGTATATATTTGTTAAATCTTCTTTTAACTAAATTGTTAATTGGAAATTCATTAATAGTTTGATTAAGAAGACGACCAACCTTATAGAGCGAAGACTTATAACCTTTGATATTAGCCCAAGCAGAAAATAACAATTGTATTGAAGGTAGTAATCTTTGTGCACCTAATGCGATAGCTCCAAGTAATGGAACAGATGAATTTATTTCTCCTTTATCTAGAATTATTCCATAGGATACAAAGGCCATAACAATCAAGCTAAAAGCCTCCATAGAAAATCTTGGGAATGTACTGAGAAATAGATTATCAGCTCTTTTGATGCGCAATATTTCCTCATTATTATCAAATTTATCTATAAAAATATTTTGATAATTGTTTAATATTAAATCTCTGATTGAACCAAAACTTTCTTGAATTAATTTAACCTGTTTTTCTGTAGTTAATGTAACAAGTTTACTATTTATTTTTAATCTTGACTTCGTTAATAACATTATTAGAGAATAAAACAAAGAAATCAAGAAGCCAACTGAAAAAGCTATTTTCCAATCTACTAATATTATTATTAACAAAACACCGAATATAGAGATAGATGCATTAATAAATAATAATATTTGATTTATTACAACAACTGTAGAAGTAATCTCATTTGTAATAGCTGATAGTATTTTACTAGTATTTTTAGTTATTTGTTTACTATAAGGTTGACGAATAGTTTTAGCAAAACATTGAGAACTTATATCCTTACCGATCAATGCTGAGACTCGGTAATTTAGCCATAAAGTAATTAACTTTATAGACCCTGAAAGCAATGAAGCTAAGGCAAAAAGGATAGAAAGTGAAAGTGCTAATTTAACAGGCGTATTTATACCAAAAACGCCTGAAATAGTATTTATTGTAGGGTTATAAAAAAAATCATCAGGATTACTTAGTGCAGCCAAAAATGGAACAACTAAACCTAATGAAATGATCTCAGCAAGGCCATTAAATAAAGTAAATAAAATAGTAAGATATACGTATGATTTTCTTTTTTTACTTAAAGAATCCCATATTAACTTAAATATACTAATTGTATTTAATTTGTTAATATGCATTATTTAAAGAGGGAAATATACAGTTTCTGAATTTTTAGCTGAAAGATATGAACCTACAATTATTTCTAAGCTTTTCAAACCTTCATCTCCATTACAAGCAGGAGTATCTAAACCTTTCAAGCTATCAATCATATTTTGATAATAAAGAAAATGACCAAAACCATAGATGCTACTAGTCTCGTAGCTATAATTATTTATCTCTTTGTCATCACTATGATTATCAGCAAACTCCCAGTACTCTATTTTATTAACTGCCTTTCCTCCAATCTTAACTGTTCCATTTTCACCTAAAATAGTTATTGAACCTTCTAAGTTTTTTGGATAAGTCAGCATTGATACCGCCATTGTGCCTAAAGCACCACTTTTGTATCGAAATTGAAGCGCAGCAGTATCTTCCACCTCTATTTTTCTTCCAATAGTAGCTATCGATGCGCTAACACATTAAAGCGGACCAATAAGCCATTCCATAAAATCAACATAGTGACTTGCTTGATTCATCAATGCTCCTCCATCTAATTCAATAGTGCCTCTCCATTTCGCTTGGTCATAATAGCTTTGAGGGCGTTGCCAAAATACATTCGCAGTAGCCAAATATATTTTCCCGAATCTCCCGGAATCGATTTGCTTTTTAATTAACTTAAGAGTGCTATTAAATCTATTTTGTTTGACCACAAACAAATTTACTTTTGCTTTCTTACATTCATTAACCATTAAAATCCCATCCTCCAGGTTAGTAGCCATTGGCTTTTCAGTACAAACATGAAAACCAGCTTTTGCAGAAGCTATTGTTTGCTTTGCATGTAAACCACTTGGGGTCGCTATAACCATTAAATCTATTTTTCTTTCATGCTCATAGCTAGAATTAGTAGATATCATTTGCTCTAAATTCTCAAAGCTAGCAGGAGGAGTAAAATCAATCTTATTTTCTTGAGCTTGTTCTTCTATTAGTCTCAAGGTCGAATTGAGATTATCAAAGTTAGGATCACAAATAGCAACCAATTTCGCCTTATCAAAATGTTTATAAATAGCTATAATATGATTTCTACTTATCCTTCCGCAACCCACAAGAGCTATATTTATCTTTTTATTTTTATAGTTTAATGTCATTTTATTTTTGAATAGTTAAAAGCAATCAAAAGATTAAATATATACTTAAATTATAAAACTATTTATAGGGTAATTGTTTTTTGTTCTGAAAATTAGATAATCAATTGATTATCTTAACTTTATCATACTTAATTTGATAGATTTCACCATTTTTTTTTACATAACCATTCTCCTTCTCCTTTTAAGGGTAATTTAATTCTTTCTCCATATCTACTCATCCATCCAATTTGTTTTGCGGGTACACCAACCATTAAAGAAAAAGCTTTTACGTTCTTATTAATTAGTGCTCCGGCTCCAATAAAAGCATCATGGTCAATTGTTAAGCCACATATAACAGTAGAATTAGCCCCAAAAGTCACTCCTCTTTTAACCAATGTATGCTTATATTCTGTCTTGCGAGATATGGATGACCTTGGGTTATAAACATTAGTAAAAACCATACTTGGACCGCAAAAAACATCATCCTCTAATATGACATTGTCATAGATGGATACATTATTTTGAACTTTAACATTATCTCCAATTACAACTTCGTTACCAACAAATACATTTTGTCCTAAAGAACATTTTTTTCCAATAGTTGCACCTCTGCAAACATGAGTCCAATGCCATATTTTTGTATCTTCTCCAATCTTTGCACCCTTATCAATTATTGCCGTTGGGTGAATCATGAGTTTAGAAATACATTTTTCTATAATATCATAAGGATTATATTGTAAGCTTTAATAGAAAATTTCTCGAAACTTGATTTGAACGACTTAAAAAATTTTATCTTGTAAATCGAAAAAAATATAGAATAAGATGCCTTATTAATAGACTAATGTTTATTTACTACTATAATTATAATACATTGATCAAATAAATGATAAAAGAATCAAAAACAGTTTTTATTGTAATGGGAAATTGGGATGGTGGTGGACCATCATATTTAGCAGAAAAGTTATTATCATTTCATAAAGATGTAAATAGGCTTATAGTAATATCTATAAGAAAAAACAATAAATTATATAATCTATGTGATAATTTGACGAAGAAAAAAATACAAATAGCAAATGGTTTTTTTCAATCATATTTCTTGCTATTTAATAGTTTTTTATATACATATATAAATCATCTTTTTATTAAAAAAGTAAATAAAAGTTATGTAATTTCATTCGATAATGTATCAAATATTTATGCTTTTTTCTTAAAAGTTCTTATTCGGTCGTACTGGATTTGTACATTGCATGGATTCAAAGGTCCTTTGCATGGAAGATATAGAATTATCAATTCATTCATACTGCGATTCGTAAATATATCAGTTACAAATTCAAATGGATTAAGTGATCATATAAAGAAACATTTTAGATTTCTTAATCCTATAAAAATAAGTTTAGGAATAGATATATTTCCTAAATTAAAAGAAGCAAAATCTTTATTATTGCCTAAAACTAAAGATGAATCAATTCGAATTATTCACCTGGCTAATTTTTACTCCAACATTAAAGGTCATAAGAAATCATTACTTTTAAGCAAAAAACTAAAAGACAATGGATATAATAATACTTTATCATTTGTAGGAGATGGCCATTATAAAAAAAAGATTCAACATGATTCATTGGATCTAGGTCTAGAAGATAATGTAATTTTCCATGGGTTTCTAGAGAATGAAGATAAATATAATGTTATAAAATCTTGTCATGTAGGAATTAGTCCATCTGATTCGGAAGCTTTTGGGCTTGCCTCATTAGAAAATATGAATTTTGGGTTGCCAATAATTGGGTCTAATATACCTGGACAAAATGAAGTTATTTTAGACAATATAAATGGATTGCTTTTCAAATCAGACGATATTGATGATTTTTACCATAAATTTATGTTATTACTAACAAAACCTCTCCTTTATCAGAAGCTTAGCAAAGGGGCTTTAAAAACATCTTCAGAATTTACATCAATTAAAATGATAGAAAATTATAGAGAATTAATATTATAACGTTCCTATATATTTTTTATTCTAGAATCCCATAAGAGCTATTCTTATTGATATAAAAAAGACCTAACAAAATACCAAGGCCTATACTCCTTATATCTGTATAGGCCTTAAAAAGTAGTGCAACTACGGCAAATGAAGCTAATATGGATGGATACTTATAAATAAATGATGTTCTTTTAGCTAAAATATAATTAAAAATATTTAAGAACATCTTAGAAATGAAAAATATCAAAAGAAGTAAACCTAGTAATCCTAAATCGATACTAATTCCCTGAATTAAATATTCGCTACCTTCACTACCTGAGATAAGCCAATTGGCTGTATAACCATTACCTATTAGAGAAAAAGAAGGATATCTTGAAAATGCTCCTATCCTCTCCGTAGAAGAAATAATAAGGCGAGAAATTCCATTAAACATGGTTAGAAATATCTTGATATTGGCTAAAAATATGGTAAATAGTATAATTGATAGTAAGAAACTAATATTCGATAAACTTATTTTAGATTTACTAAAAGAGATAAAGTTTTTATAAAATATAGGGAATAAGAATGCTAATATAATGAAAACATTCAAAGCTCTGGAATCCCCCAAAAAGGCCATAGATGTTATAACAAGGCAATTAATAGAATAAGGTCCAGCTATTTTAGATAATTTTTCAAACCGTTGATCTATATTCCTGAATAACTCTATTTTAGTAATCAACAATATAGACAAAAATAATGTAGTTACAAATTCATAGGAGGTTGAAAAGAAAGAGCTAAATACATTCACACAAATTATTCCACTACACCTTGTTTTAACCCCTAAGGAATATTGATCAAGATTGTCTGTAGATTCGTAACCAAATCCAGTAACCTGTAAGTAAGTTAGAATCATAATAATAAATGATATATATATTATTAACCTCACTATTTTCATAGTAAAAGAAAGATTATCTATAGTTATATAAGGTCTACTTAAATAAACAATTATAAAAGAATAGAATGAACAGAATGTAGAAACAATATATTTTAAAGAAAGTATATTAAAACTACTAACACTAAATAATAATAACAGGAATATTATTGTTCCAAATACAAAAGTGCTCTTTCTTATAAGCCAGTGTAAATTTAATCCAACAAGTATAACCAATACAAATGGATATATCGCTTCAACAAAAAATGAACCACTAAAGAATTTTGTGGCTATTTGCCAAAGCAAAAAAGTAACTAAAAGAATATTTGCAATACTACCCTTGCCCATGAGTACACTCTTACGAGTATAATGTAAGTAAATTATTCTATCCTATATTAGAATAGACATAATATAAAATTTATTTTAATAAAACCTAACTAAAGTGGTTAAATCGAATTTCTTGAATAAGTTAGAAAAATATAAAATACAAAAAAATCAAACTAAATGATTATCTTTTAGTAATTTAAAAAAATTAAGAGTCATGAGCATACAGAAATCAGCTACAAGAATTTTGATTTTGGCCAAATCAAAATTAATCACATTTTACATAATGATTGAAGATAAGCCACTAGTAAAGATTATTCAGAAATATATTCCAATTTTTCTAGCATTTTTATTGATTGTATATATTTGTGTGAGCCTTTACAATTCAAATATCAATATTTTTACTAAAGATTTAATTGCCCCTTTAATCATATTTTTTACAAAATCTTTTCTAATAGCACCATACTTTCTTTTATCCTCCAGCATAAGGTTTCATCTTATAAAATCTTTACTAGGATATAATACTAGCTTTTATAAATCTTTAAAGTCAGTTTTAATTTCTTCGAGCTTAGATGCATTTACTCCGGCAAAGATAAACGACTTCGCCAGGGTAAAAAATGAATCTAAATCGAAAATTGTTATACTTAGTGTTGTATTAGAAAGAATTATTGACTTTAGTATATTAGTCTCTATTTTTTTATTCACTTCAACATCTACTTTAATTATTCGAAAAATAATTTTCCCTGTATTCATTATATTATTATTAATAATAGGCTTAACTAAATATAAATTTTTATATCTAAAAAAAATATTGAAGATACTTTCTTGTATTCAATTAACTTACTATCACTGGTTTATAGCTTATCAAATATTTAAATCGTCATTTTCAGTTTTTATAAAAGCAAGTCAAATCACAAATCATGCTTATTATATTAACTTTATTCAATTCCCTAAATTTGTATTTATGACCATTATTAGTACTCTTCCTATTAGTGCTGGAGGTATTGGAATAAGAGAAGCCTCTTCTATTACAATATTTAGTGAAATTGATTCGTCTATTGTTCTTACTTCAACTATCTGTTATGGAATTGCTGTAAGCGGTTCTTTAACATTCATTGGCCTGGCTTATGTTAATATAAATAAATTCATATTAGAAAATAAAAGTGGACGGACTTCTTGATAAAGATTATGCAGAAGGCAGAAAAACTAAAAAGAGTCTGAAATATCGTCTATGGCGGCGAGGAAATGAAGTAACAAGGGCAATAAATCAATATATTATTCCTTTAAATACTAACAAAAAAAAGCTTAAAGTATTAGATTTAGGTTGTGCTGATGGCTTAATGCTGATTAATTTATCAAAAAAATTTGATATAGAAGCTACAGGCGTTGAATTATCAAAAGGCTTATACGAAAAGGCTATAAAAAATTGCCCTGATTTTAATATTTTAAACAAAGATATAAATAACTTAGATTTTTTAGAAAATCAGAAATTTGATCTAATTATTTGTACCACTGTTTTAGAACATCTTGAAAATCCTTTGCTTACAGTTAATTTTATAAAAGATATACTTTCTCCAGATGGTATTACAGTTTGGACAGTTCCTGATCCTTTCTGGGAGCATATAGCAACTGCAGTTGGACATCTAAAAGAGGAACAGCATCATAATATTCCAAACCTTACCCAATTAAGAGATTTAGCAGAATCCAATGGCTTAAAGGTTATTGAAGCTAAAAAATTTATGTTTTCTCCAATAGGATTCCCTTTTGAAATTTTAATAGAGAAATTCATAAGAAAGCTTTATCTATCATTTATGATGGCTAATCAATTAATCATTGCAAAAAAACAAATAAAAAAAGATTATTTGAATACTAGCTTATAGATAAATTTAATTCGACCTGAAGTAATCCAAAACAAATGTATATCTTCCAAAAAATTAAATTCAATCATATAATTAAAACAATAATACCTAAAAATCTTCCTATATTAATAATAATATTAATATCAATAATAAGATTATTACAATTCAGATTTGCTTCGGATTCATCATATTATCACTTTGGCTTTGCAATACAAAAAAGTCATGATGAGAATCTATTTTACAATATGAATAATATTCTATGGAAACTTCCTCATCTATCTGATTATATCAATATATATCTAAAAAATATTACATTAATGCATATATTTTCTAGCCTTTTACCAATATTTAATTTTGCATTATTATCAAATATAGTATCTTATTTTAATTTAAAGAAAGAATCAAATATAAAAGATAAAAATTATTCAAACTATAATCAATATATAGCATTACTAATCATTCTGTCTGGTGTATTTTTTTACACAATAGCATCAGGTCATACGGAGCAATTCTTATTATTGATATCATTTCTTTCTACAAATGTTATTATTCAGCACAAGAAGAATAAAACAACTAATTGGAGAATATTTAACCAAAAAATTAATGATTTTTCAATTTTTTCATTCAATGGATTACTATTAGGAATTGGACTTTGCTCAAAAATATCTTTTCTATACATATATCCCCAAATAATAATATTTAATTTAATTGTTCTGTTAGATGGAAAAGCAAATCAATTAAAAAAAAAGAAAATCATAATATACTTATTTATTAATATCCTTTTTTCCTTTTTAATCTTTTCATTTTACCTATTGCAAACAAATGAAGTTTTTGATTATTTAAAATCAATCTTTTTATTGAAATATGACAACATAAATTTACAATCTTATATCATTCTAAAAAATCATATCTATTCAGAAAAATCTGATTTTAATATAAGTATATTCAATAGCATTAAATACTTTTTCAAGCTTTCTTTTTACCCTTTTGGAATGAGATTTCCCTTTTATTTAAATTGGTACCCTAACTTACTTATCTCTATATCTATAATTATTTACTCCTTTTTTAAGAAACCTCTTAGATTTCTTTTTAAAAATCTATTAATAAATTATATTTATATAATAACATTTTTCTTTTCTTATTTATCATATTTCTCTTCTGGCTTACATAATCCAAGACATTTTTTTATTTCAATAGTATATTTCATATTATTTGTATATATTAATAATAAAGAAGTTTACTCTAAATTTATTAACTATATTTTTTCTGCGTCAATAAGAATATACTTTTTAGTGATAGGAATTGCTTTTATATACATGGAATCATTTGGATTAAATCTTCCCGCAAAGCGATATTTTACAGAATCAAATTCCAAAACAAATTTTTCCAAAATTAAAACCCTTTTTAGTTCTTTATCAAATAAATCAAATGTACTAAATATGGCAGATTCAGGTATAAATCTTTTTATACCTATGGCCTCTCACTATCCCTCACCATATTGGCAATATGGAATTAACTTCTCTAATGAAAAACTAGATCTTTCTTTAATCCAGGAGAATTTTCAACTAATCCTACTAAATGATGATTCTACATATAAAAAGAAACATTGTGTTTATAATTCTTCTAATATTTATATATTTAAAAGCAAATCAAATATAAATAGATATAAAGAACTATATAATATTTTAAAAGATTGCTCAACTCACCTTTCTTCTATTGATTTAATCTATTACGAATCTTCTCTATTTCGTAAAAATCCAAAGTCAATAAGAATAAACCTTGCTAAAATTAATTTTAAAGACAAATAACTTAATTACTAAGTTTTTCATCATTTACGAAGATTAACCAATGATAATAATATTCCTTATTCATAAAAATCATATGCAATGAACTTTTAAGATATTATGTATTCATAAATTAAAAAATATTACTATCTCTTGCAGTGAAAATCAATCCAGCCCAAAAAGAGCAACTAAAATTATTGTCTCTTCTTAAAAGCAAAGAAGCCAAAATAGGTATAGTTGGCCTTGGTTATGTTGGATTACCTTTAGCACTAGCTTTCGTTAAAAAGGGTTATTTCGTTTTAGGTCTTGATATTGATAACGAGAAAATAGAACTTATTCAACAAGGTGTTAGCTATATAAATCATATTAAAAATGATACAATCTCAAACTCTGTTTCATCAGGCAATTTTCAAGTTTCCACGGACTTTTCCAAATCAAAATCTATAGATGCTTTAATTCTTTGCGTACCTACCCCTTTGAGTAAAAATAGAGAACCAGATTTAAGTTATATTCTTGCAACATTAGAGTCTTTAAAACAATATATGCATCCCGGTCAAGCTTTAAGCTTGGAAAGTACAACCTATCCAGGGACTACAGAAGATGTTATTAAACCATTCGTAGAGAGTACAGGGTTAAAGGTTGGTAGAAACTTCTTTCTTATGTATTCACCAGAAAGAGAAGACCCTGGGAATAAGAAATTTAATACAACTAATATCCCAAAGATATTGGGTGCGTCCTCAGATCAATGTAAGGAAGTTGGTGTAGCACTATATGAGCAAGTTATAGACAAAGTTGTCACAGTAAGCAACACTCAAACTGCTGAAATGACAAAGTTAATTGAAAATATTCATAGATCAGTAAATATTGGTCTTGTCAATGAAATGAAGCCTTTAGCAGAAAAAATGGGCATTGACCTTTTTGAAGTAATTCGAGCTGCAGCCACAAAGCCATTTGGTTTTGTCCCTTATTACCCTGGGCCAGGGATAGGAGGCCATTGCATTCCTATTGATCCATTTTATTTAACATGGAAAGCAAGAGAATATGGAATGCATACCAGATTCATAGAACTTGCTGGAGAAATTAATGCTCAAATGCCAAATTATGTACTTCAAAAAATAAGTGATTCGCTTAATTCTTTATCCATAGCTTTAAAAAATAGTAATATATTAATACTTGGAATAGCATATAAGAAAAACGTAGGAGATCTAAGAGAATCTCCTTCTATTCAACTAATGGAACTTTTACTCGAAAAAGAAGCAAATATTCAATACAGTGATCCATACGCAAACTCATTTCCAAAGATGAGAAATCATTCATTTAATTTAAAAAGCATAAATATAACTAAAGAAAATTTATTAAATCAAGATGTAGTTGTCCTAGCAACCGATCATGATAGTTTTGATTATGATCTAATAACTAAGTATAGCAAATTAATTATAGATACAAGGGGACGTTTTGAACCATCAAATAAAATAATAAGAGCATAACTTTTCAAAAAAGTAAAGATAAGATTATAATATTGCATTTAAAAATATTATTTTTATTTTATTATATAAAGTATGGAAAACCTATTCAAATCATTTAAGGCACAGAAATAAATAATATAATATATACTTATTCCACTTCTCTTTAT
>PBFJ01000046.1 GCA_002718715.1 bacterium | reverse complement strand
TTTAACAAATAATTTAAGTAGAACTATTTCATTAGTTGTATTACTATTATTTGTTTATATTTTGGATAAAACTTTAACAACTATATTAATACCATTATTTGTACTTTTATTTGTAAATGTGTTAAGTATATTAAAAATGGTATTTATTGAAACTGGAAATTATGAATTACTTACAGAAGGTTTAGAAAATCAAGAAATTGAAGTTGTCGAAAAAGAAGAAGAAAAACCTGAAGAAGAAGAAAAAGAAGAAAAACCTGAAGAAGAAGAAAAAGAAGAAGAAAAACCTGAAGAAAAAGAAGAAACTAAACCTAGAGTTGAAAAAACATCATTAGATAACTCAAGTATAAATAATGAAGATAATGTTGAAGAAGTTAAAGAAGGAATAATTGAATCTTTATTAAAAAAAGATAAAACTGATCCCACACCTAAAAATAATAGCGTTGAACCTTTTTCATTATTAGGTAATTATTATGATATGTAATATATTTAATTAAGTCATAAATAAATATATTATATTAAAATAAATAATAAAATGAAAGTTTGTCCAAATAATATGATATGCTTTAGGGAAACAACCCTAATTATATTATTAATTGTTTTAATATTTTTAGTAATATTTGTGTATCAATCATACACTTTATCTCATTATAAAACTATGGAAAATAATTTATTAAACGATGATTTAAATATATCCTTACCTAATGTTGTTGTTTCATCATCATCTTGTAATGATACATTATTTGATGCATATGCAGGTCCATATAAAAATGATCAAATCAAAGTACGTAGCGATTGTAATCAACCACATCTAGGTGTTCCAGTAAATATAAAAACACAAAGTGTTGATGCTGATTTTAGACAAATTGGTTTATTAGTAAGTAAAAAAACAGATGCATTAATTTTACCATTATTAGGAAGACCAGTAATTACACATCGTGATACTTGGCAATATTATGCATTAAGTGAAAGAAATCTTAAATTACCTGTTATTTATGATAATAAAAATTGCACAAACAAATTTGGATGCAATAGTTTAAGTGACGGTGATAATGTACGCGTTAATGGTTATAGTGATGATTTTAAAGTTTCTTTATATGAAAACGATACATTAAAATATATACCTGTAATTTAATCACTATTATTTTTTGAATTATTTATATTAGAATTATTATTTTCTGAATCTTTATATTTATTATTCATATCTCTTATTTTTTCAACAAAATCATTAGAATCTTTGCACATTTTACTTAATCCTGCATCAGCTTTAGATATCAAAAATTTATATACTAAAAATAATACTACAGTTATACAATAAATACCAATATTTTCTTGACTTAAATATAATGCTGCATTAAGTAAACTAAATAATATTAATATTATTGTTATAGATAATTTATAATTATAAACATCACAAATAGCAATATTTCTCACATTTGCATTCAATAATGGATCAATCAAAAATTGTTTTGTAAGTTGAATTAATAATACTATTCCTTGTATAAAACTAAACAAGAATGCTATTGCTGTAGGTAATACTAATAAACCTGTAAAAAAACAAGTTAACGGTAAATTTATTAATACATTAACAAATGTTATTACATATGTCAATCCTGCACCAAATAATGCTAATAAAGCAACCCCACTAAAAATGCTAAAAATTGTTACTGGTATTTTCATAATAAAATTATACCAAGGTACATCAGCACCTAATGTTTGTGTAGATGCAAAATATACTGATAAACAAAAGAAGAAAAGTAGAGAAAAGATATATACATTCTTTAAATCTAATGATCCAACCATATTATGCAATGATTTCATTATCTGTCTAACTTGAATTGCAGATTTGAAATAAATCATACACAATATTAATAGTATTTCATTAATAATACCGTGATATTCAATTTTCCCCGCTCTTTCTTTACTCATATCTCTAAATGTGTCATAAAACATTGTAAAATCAATTAAAGAAGATTTTTTAACATTATATAAAAAGTTTTTTAATTCTTTATTTCCTTTACCAAATTTTTCAATTAAATCTGAAACATCATTATCACATATTCTATATCTAGAACCCATTTTTTGTGCTTCAGCTTGATTATTTTTGTCAAATGGATTTATTTTTTTGTATGGATTATTACTTCCCGTATCAGTGACATATGGTTTATCACAAGGATCCACTGGATATAATAACTCACCTGGAACATATGTTTTAACTAAACAATTATCTATAACAAATATATATATAATTGCTGCAACAAGTAATTCAAGAATTTTAGATATAAAAGGTAACCATTCCGCAAATTTCGAATTAATAGAAACCATAATTGTTTAATATTATTATTAATTATTTTTATTTAATAAAACAATATATTTTCACACAAAAATATATTATTTTATTAAATAAAAAAAATGTTTTTATTCGATATTTTTGTTATACTAGTTTTAATATATATTTTAGTAATGTTATATTCACATAAAGATGAAATTTTAAAAAATTTAGAGACTTTTACAAATATTAAGCCTAAAGATTTAGAAGAAACAACAATTTTAAATAATACTAATGATATTGATCATATAAAAAAATATTCAAGATATATGAATCCTTTAACTTCAAATATGTTTCAAAAAAATAATTAATTATATTGAATACATTAATCCTGCATTACCATTAATAAAATGTAAAATATTATACCTTTCTTCAAATAGTACCAAATCATAAGAATAATTATATATATCCCAAGTAGTTTTGTTTACACCGATTAATTCTCCATCATCAGTACAAATATTTAGTGTTTCTGCATCTTTATTTAGTGGAGGAGTAATTGTGGTTAATTCAAATTCAATATTTCTAAATTTTGTTAAATTAATTGCACCACTAGGTTGTATTTCATATGGAGATGTCATCATACAAAAATTATATTCATATAATCCTGGTCCAGATTTTCCATTACTATTTCTATATTTTTCAACTGTATTATATATGTCTGCATTTAAATCATTTTCTCTATATTTGCCATCAAAAATTATAGCAAATTTAGTCAAAATATTTTTCATATTTTCAACATTATATGTTCCACTTATTTTAATTCCAGTTGATAATCCATTTGAATCATAAGATGGACCATTTACATACATTTTTTCTATACTATCTACTGGTGTATTTAGTATTGTATCACTTTCATTTGTTACATTACTTGGAATCTCATTTTCATAAGCATAATTAGTATAATTTGTCCATTCATTTCTAATGTAAGAATCTGTTCTTCTTAAAAACCACATCCATGATGGAACCATTCCATTACTTTCTAATTTTAGTTTTTGACTATTTATAACATTTCTGAAAGTTGTTTCACGTACTTCTTTTAACAAAAATTTTTGCTCATTTGATGCAAATACTTTTGTTTCATCTTCTGTAAGAAATGCATATGTACTTATTAAATGAATATCAGAATTAAAAGAAGTATTTTTATTTTCATAATCAGAAGCTTTTAATTCAACACTAGGTGGTTGTTGTAAAAATCTATAAAATGCGTGTTCTGTTTCATTAAAATGTGGTTGAATTCTTGCATATTTATTTTGTGTTATATTTGTAATATCATTAATTGTAAATAATTCTTTTAATGGTCTTATTTTTATATTAATAGTAAGTTCATTATATTGTAAACAAACTAAAGGAAAAGCCATTTTTGAAGTAAATGAAAAATAACTACACAATGGTATATATAATCGTTTACCTCTTATTGATGGTTCAGAACCTTCCATACTATCATCATAATATGCATTTGGATAATTACCATTTCTATTTAAATATTTTTCAGGTTCATTTAAATCACTTGTATTACCTATCATTTGATCAAATATATTTATTTTATCAGTAAAATCTCTTTGTTTTAAATTATAAATATATTCACCTGTATATTTTTGTATTATTTGTCCACCAATATTAAATGATAATTCTTCAATACATATAGCACCTAAATTTTTAATCCATTTAAATTCATATGGTTTCCAAGTATCAGATAAATTTTGTGGGGGATATATAGGAGACCAAATATCTGGTAATTGTATTACTAAATAATTGTCTAATAATAAATCCCCATATCTAGGAATTTTAAAAGTAAATTCAGAAGATTCATTTAAACGTAATTCTTTCAATCCACTATAATCTACTCTAAATTTTTGTATCCCAAAATTAGTATATTTTGCATATACACATTTAAAAAGTGTTTTTGATGGGTTATTATTTAAAAACACATTTTGATTTCCATAAGCGATAATATTTAATAATCCTCCTGGCATTTATATATTTAACAAAAAAAATATTTATTTTTAAATGTTTAATTATATTAATTAGTTATTTTTAATAATTTTTTTTATTAATTATGAATTCATCAAAGAATGTTGTAGCAGGAAATATAAAAAACGTTGTATCTAATAATATAAATAGTATGAAACAAATTATTCAAAGTAATAACTATTTAGTTAATTTATTAGTAATCTTATTTATACTATTTTTAGTTGTAATGTTAGTATTTTATATCAAGCAAGAAATAAGTAAAAAAGAAACAAATTGTGATAATATTAAATCACAATATCATGGTGGAAATTCAATAACAAATTATGTTATTAACAATGATAATAAAGATTTTTTATTAAATGAATATTATATTTTAAGTGCACATAATTGCTGTTGTAGTGGTAATAATAAAAATGATTATGTAGATATTTGTGCTTTAGAAAACTGCATAAAACAAGGAGCAAGATTTTTAGATTTTCAAATTTACAATAAAAAAAATGTTCCTGTTGTAGCATCCTCATCTCAGACATCATTTAAATATAAAGAAACTTATAATTATTTAGATATAAATGATGTATTCAAAACAATTATAAATAAAGCATTTTCAAGTGGAAGTTCACCAAACTATAATGATCCGCTATTTTTATATTTTAGAATATATAGTAATGAGCAATCTATTTATGATAAATTAGCAGAATCAATTGATAATAAATTAGCTCCAAAATTACTATCAAGTATTACATATTCAAGTGAATCTAATGGTATTAATATATTTAATAAAAAAATGCAAAACTTTTTAGGTAAAGTAATAATAATTGTAAATGTTGATAATCAATCAGCTTTTAATAATTCTAAACTTAAACAATATACAAATATAACAAGTGGTCCTAATAGTCCATTTATTCAAATGAAAACATCTTTCAATATAAATTCGACACAAAATGTTAATGATTTAATAAAATATAATAAAATGAATAGTACTATTGTAATACCTGATTTAAATAGTGTTAATATAAATTATGATCCATCTATTTCTTTATCAAGTGGTTGTCAATTTATATCAATGAACTTTCAAAATAAAGACAATTATCTAACATATTTATTAGATAAATTCAACAATGCAAATTCTGCATTCTTATTAAAACCACAAAACTTAAGACCAATTGAAATTGATACACAAGCAAAAGAAAAAATACCAGAAAATCTTAATTGTGAACCTAAACTAAGACAACAAATAATTGGAACAGAAACAATTGTTTATAATGCTTAAATTATATTCCAAACCATAATAATGGATCTACTAATATTATTGAAGTAAGTAATAGAACACCACTATTAAAAATTATATTTTTATCATTTTTATTGTTATATCTTATTTTGTAAAATGGATTAAATTTTATAATTAAATATAACGCAATAAAAATCTTTGTTACAAAATGTAATATTTCTAAAATATGTTTTATTCTTATTATTAATTCCTCATTTAAAATAGTTTGAACACTAAATTTTTTATTCAACAATAAAAAAAAATAATACAAAAAAATTAAAACATATAGCAAGTAAATAATATAAATACTCCTTTTAAAAAACATATCAAATAATAATAATAAATTACTTAAAACACCTTTATTTTTTTTCATAATATTTATCTATTTTTACTATAATAGTATAATTTATATTTTTATTTTTTATATATTATGAAAAATAATATCAATATTTTTGATTATTTAGAAGATTCTATTACAAAAAACAGTAAATTACTTTTTAAAGAAAAAAAAGATAAATTTAATTTGGATAAAATATTTAAAATTGTTGAAGAATTTATGATAAAAAACAAATTAATATGCTATGGAGGTACCGCATTAAATAATATATTACCTAAAGAAAAACAATTTTATGACTATGATGTTTTATCACCTGATTATGATTTTTTTTCTCCAAAAGCATTAGAACACGTTAAAGAATTAGCACTTATTTTTAAAAAAAAACGATATAAAAATATTTTAGCTAAATCTGCAGTTCATCCAGGTACATATAAATTATATGTTAATTACATTCCAGTTGCTGATGTAACACAAATTAATGAAGAATTATATAATGAATTACTTAAAAATACACTTGTTCGTGATTCAATTGATTACGCACCTGTGTCATTTTTAAGAATGAATTTATTTTTAGAATTATCAAGACCACGTGGTGATATTTCAAGATGGGAAAAAATAATGACACGACTTATAAAATTAAACGAATCATATCCATTTACTATAACAAATTGTGAAACAAATTTAAATTTTACACATCATTCAAATAAAGATATAAATTTTTATAACTTTTTTGAAAAAGAATTAAAAACTAATTTTAATGAAGAAATAATTTTTATAGGTGAATATGCAATAAAAGAATATTCGAAATATTTTCCAGAACGTTTAAAAAAAATTACAAAGAATAAAAATAAACTTCCAACATTTATTGCTTTATCAAATGATGCAAAAATATTATGTGAAAAATTATCTAAAAATTTTGAAAATAATTTTAATATGAATGAGACAAATATTAAAATTAAAAAAATTAAAAATATAGATGACTTTTTACCAAAGTATTATAATATATTTATTAATGATATACATTACTTAACAATTTTTCAAACAGAAGGTTGTCAAAATTATAATATTTTAAAAAGAAAAAATAATTCTATAAGAATTGGAACATTAGATACAATGTTATATTATTATTTTATGTTTTTTTATTTAGATTTTGATGAATCTTTTAAAGAACATTTACATTGTTATTGTTTTATTCTTTTTTATTTACAAGAAAATTATGTAATTAATGATGATATTTTATTACAAAGATTTAACTTATCTTGTATAGGAGATCAATCAACTATTGAAGATATTATTGATTTTAAAGCTCGTAAATTTCAAACTCTAAAAAACAAAAAAACTTCAGATGAATATAAAAAATATTTTTTGAAATATGTACCTAGAAACAATAAAACTAAAAAACGTAAAAAAAATTAAAAAACTATTTGCAAAGAAGATGAATGAATTAATTGTATTAATGAAAATAAACTAAATCCAAAAACAATTGAAAATAATAATTTACCAAATATATTTAAATTACCATCATCTTCTGTAATTTTTACAATATTTATATTATTCACAATTTTTATTAAATTTTCTTTAACTAATGGATTTAAAATTATAAAAAATAGTATTGATGATAATAATACTAATTGCATTAATGGTGTTAATTTATTATATGTATTATTAATATCATTTACATATAAATTATTTAAATGACTATCTTCGTCATATGAATTAATTTTATCTGGTATTTGAAAACGTACGCGTTTTTCATTATTTATATTTTCTTTTTCATTACTATATGTTGGCATTGCTTTTTCATCAATAACAATATTATTTAAATCAGTTTTAAAATCCTCTGGAAAATCTAAACTATCCTGTATTGCATTTGACTGATTAACGCGATTAATTGGATCCATCATTGGTGGCTGTTCTCCTGATTTTTGAGGATTAACAGGTAAATCATCTATACTTGTAAAATCATTATTATTTTGCATTATTTTTTATATTTATATACAAAAAATAATGTTTTTTATTTAAATATAATTTTTGTATAATAATTTATTTTTTTTGTGAAAAATCGTAAATAGGTCTATCATTATTACATTTTAACATTTTTTTTTCATATTGATAACATTTATTATTATATTTATAAATTGTATTTTTTATTTTCTTTTCATTTGGACCTCTAATAATAATACAATTTTCAGTCTCATCATCACATTCTTTATTAAATAAACCACTTAATCCTAAACCAAGTATTATTGATAAAAAAATTTTACCTAAATTTGACTCAAATAATCTTTCAATATGCATAAATATTTTATACTTATATTATGTTTTTATTAAAAAATTAAAAATCATTTTTAGGCAATTTTTCTACCTTATATTCATTTTCATAACATGATACCTCTTTCATATTTAATTCATAGCAATTATTTAAGAAATCTTTAAATAAATAATCTTTTACTGTATATGGAGTAGGATGTATTATAACAACTTCTTTAGATTCATCCATTAAATATAAATATAATAAACCTAAACATAATGATAATATAAAATATTTTAAATCAATCATTTTACTTATTTCAACATTCATATTTATATATTAAAGTATTTTATTTTTTGTATATTATAATTATATACTATTAATAAAAATCATCATATATGTGTAAAATAAATTCATTAATTAATTTATATTATATTTTAAATAATAATTTTAATAATAATGATTTCAAAAAATTAATATCAATTGTAAATTTATATGATGGTTCTGATTGGAAATATTTTTCTATAATAAATAAAAATAAAAATTATAATAAAGTTTTTATACCTTTAATTAGTAATAATATTGAAATGTATATAATCACTTGGAATAAACACATTATATCAAAAATACACAATCATTCGAAAAATGGATGTATATTAAAATTATTAAAAGGCGAATTATATGAAAATCATTATGATCATTCTTTAAATTTATTATCACATAATAAAATTAATAAAAACGATACAACATATATAGATAATAAATTAGGTTATCATAGTATTATATCAAAAAATGAATTATCCGTTTCATTACATATATATTCACCTCCAAAGCATAAAACAATATATTTTAATTAGATTTAATTAATTTATTTTATATAAATACTGAATTTTTTTATTATTTGGATCTTCTATCATTTCTAAAGTTCTATTTTTTGCAAATAATAATTCTTCTCTTTTTGGTATTATTTCTTCTATATAAAATTTTATTGCTATTTCTTTATCTTTTTCTAATATTTTACTATATTTTTCAATTGATTCTTTTAACTCATCCTCTATATTTTTAACTTCTTTTTTATAATCTTTATTTTTTTCAATATTTAAAAAATCTATATTTTGTCTCTTTTTTAATAATTTCTTATACTCTTCTAATGATACTACAAAATCATTTTCTATATCTGATTCATTTAAAAATCCATACAATAATTTATATTTCAAATTCAAAATTTTTGTTTTTGTATTATTTATTTCATCTGATATATTTTCTCTTTGAGCTAAACGATTTTCGTTCAAACCTTTCTTTAAAGATTTACCTATTATGTTAAATCCCGATTGATTATAAAATGAATTTCTTTTTAGTAATTTTTTTGATAAATTTCTTAATTGATTTTTTTTTTCTTTAGTTGTTAATGTATCTTGTTTTAAAATTCCTTTCTTTTTTTTTAAATATTTTAATTCATTTGTATGCTTATTTTCCATTACACTTTTAAAACTATTATCTTTTGAAACTGATTTTTGCATATTTTTATTTTCATTATCATTATGTTCAATATTATTATTTTTATTATTTTTATTTTGTCCAATTGATGATGTTATTGTATTTACCAAATCTTTATAAAGTGTAAATTTACCATTATTTTCATTACTACTCATTTTTATATTAATACTTAATTATATTTAATATTTAAAAAAAATTATTAAATAAATTCAGGTAAATTGGTTATTAATTTATTGTTTTGTGAATTTTGAATATTATTTAGTTGTTGTAATTTAGATAATACGTATATTCTTTTTTCATTCTCTTTTTTATAAATTTCCTCTGGTGTTAATTTACCTTTATACCTAAAATATAAAAACAAAATTAAGGATAATGTAAAAACTAAAAATAATAAAATATTAAAAATATTATTATAAAATTGTATTTTAAAATCATATGACTTTTTCAATGAACCATGTAATAATACTTTTATATTATGATCCACTAATTTAGGTGTTATATTTTCTTTAAAATCCATATATTAATATTAAAATTTCTTTTTAAATTTGTGTAGAAAAATAAAATAAAAATATTTATGAAAATTAAATAATTACTTTTATTTTTATGAGTTCTTCAGATAGTACCGAAGGAACAGTTATTGCATCTGCATTTATAAATATTAAGTGGTTTTTTATTATAACTTTAATTTATTTTACTGTAAAACATATTGGTGGTATTTTTACTTTTAGTAGTGAATTAATTTTATTTTCTTGTTATTACATTTTAATTTTAATTACACAATCAATTTTAAATATTGAAAATTCAAAAATTATATGTGGATCATCTCAAGGAATAATTTATTCTACATTTATTAGTTGGATTTTAGTATTTGGAGGATTTTTATTTATGTTATTGATATTTCCTGGTTGGAATATACCATTCTCACATAGTATTGGTTATTCTGTTTCACAATTTGCTGGTTCTGATTTATTATTAAGAAAAGTTCTTAATCAAAAAATAATACCTTTTGATGATGATGGTAATGCATCACATAACAATATTAATGATACACAAAAACGTTTACTTGATTTATATACTAATGATCCTTCATATTTAATTAATGAAATTCCTCTTGAATTAAATTCTAATGGAGAATGGATCTTTTGGAAATCCGATACATTAATTAGTGATAATTATAAAGACAAAATTAATATTAAAAACAAATTATATAATTTACTATTTATAAAAGAAAGTACTGGACACTTTATATGGTATATGTTAGTTGGTATATTATGTTGTTTAGTAAATTTTAATTATATATTAACTACTGATTGTGTAAAATCAATGGAACAAATTGATGATGATTATGCTAATCAAACTGAATCAATCAATAATACAGAAACACCAACAACAAATTATAATACAAATAATGCGGTTGAAATTTAACAAATAAATAACTAAGAAATTATATTTAAAAATTATTCCTTTATATATTTAATGTCTTTAAACAGGCAACCAAATATTTATGGCTCTATGGGTTTAGCAGGAACTACTGCTATAACAGCAGTTAATTTTACACATCCTTTAGATTTATATAAAACACGTCTTCAGGCAGATAATTTTAATTTTTATAATTTAATGAAAAATGAAGGAGTATTTTCTTTTTGGAAAGGAATTAAAGCAGCTTATTTAAGAGAAGCAACATACACAAGTATTAAATTAGGATGTTATAGTCCAATTAAAAAAACACTTAATGCAGATAATAGTTTTATTATGAAATTTGTTTCTGGTAGTATTTCTGGCACATTTGGTGTATTAGTTGGTAATCCTTTTGATGTAATGAAAACTATATCAATTACAAATACAAAAAATAATCTTTCATTATCCAAGAGTATGTATAATATGTATGAACAACAAGGTATTGGTGGATTTTATCGCGGAGTATCTGCAAATATTGGAAGAGCTTGTGTTCTTAATGGTACAAAAATGAGTTGTTATGATCAAATTAAAGGATATACTGTAATTAAAACAAATTGGGATAGAAAAGATATTAGATGTCAAGCAGTTAGTGCTTTTCTTTCTGGTTTTTTTATGGCTATTACATCTGCACCTTTTGATATGATCAGAACAACACTTATGAATCAACCAACAGATAAAAAAATTTATAATGGATTTATGGATGCAGGAATAAAAATTGTTTCAAAAAATGGTCCACTTGCTTTATATAAGGGATTTTTTCCAATATGGGCTAGATTTGCACCCACAACTATTTTACAACTTATTATATTTGATAATCTCTTAAATTTTTGTGGTTTTGAAACAATTTAAAACATTACAGTTTTCATATGTAAATAATAATAAATAAAAAAATAGCTTAATATTCCAATTACAATTGCCATCAACCATATTGGAATTATTGTTTTATTTTTATAATTTAAACCAAATTGTAATATATTACCATCATCATCAAAACAAAAATTTGGTTCTAATACAATTAAAGAAATATATAAAATTAAAAAAATAAAAATTGCTGATTGTACTTTATAATGTTGAAAACAAAAACTTAACATTATACTTATTTAATAATTGTGAATAAAGTATTTCTAAATATTAATATTAAAATTAATTTTAAAAATTATTATTATTAAAATATAATAATGATTTTTGATGCTTTACTATATATATCTAATTTTTTGAATGATAATGATTTTATGTATTCATTTTCTCTTTTAAATAGTAATATACAACTTAAAAAAAGAAGAAAAAATATTAATAAAAAAAAATCCTCTAAATTATTATACAAAAGTATAGATAAAATGATAAATATGAAATATGTTGAAGAAGAATGTAGATATATTCAAGAAATGTTTTATCTTGGAAATTTTGATTTAAATATCATAATGGGTGATTTTGTTGAAATATTTTTAAATGAAAGTGAATATAATAAATATAAAAATAAATATAATATTCAAAAATGTGTTCTTTATAATTCAAACTCACTTACTGATCAAAATTCTGAATATAGAATTGTTAATATTCCTTGTTGTTCTATTTATCGTTTGTCTTATACTAAAAAAAAATATTTACTTAACAAAACACCATATGCAAAAGCTTTAATTTATTGATCACCATAATTTAGATCAAAAATCGTCATCACCCTCATCACCCTCATCACGTACTGCAGACATATCAAATTCATCATTATTTATTTCTGAATTACCTTCATATAATTCGTCAAATATTTGTGTTTGTGTTTTTTCAATTACATCTGTAAATTCAAAAAAAGTACCAGATTCCATATCTTGTTCAATCTCTTTTAATTCATCACGTTCATCATCATAAAAATTTTTATCATATTTTATCAGTCCAGTTTTTAAACCTTTACCCCAAACACCTAACTTATGCGATTTTAATTCATCTTCTGTTTTTCTCACATCTTTTTCCATATCTTCTAAACGTTTATTTATATTTTCTTTTTCCTTTACACTATAATAATTTACATTTTCTATTATTGTTTTATAATCCATATTTTGATAATCATAATATTGTTTTTGAATTTCAAAAATTGCTAAAACTATTTTTAATATTGAAATATTTGATTTTTTATTCTCAAAAGGTTTAAAATATAATGCTAATGAAGAAAAATAAAAATACAATGATATTTGATATATTGTTATAGGATCCATTTTTGATTCTTTATCATAACTACTTGTATAATAACCATAAAATCCATTATTATAAACATTATAAAATTCGTATAATTGTTCTCTATTTTCAATAAAAAAATTATTTATAGTTTCATTTTTGTTTGTTATTTTAGAAAGTATTTTTTTATATTTTACTTTAAAAGATTGAATGTCAGTTTTATGTTTATCTGATAATCCCCAATGTGCAGGAACAATAAATTTATCCATTTGTTCTATTATTTCATCATTAAAATTTATAATTTGATTTGGTAAAATAATTGTTATTAATTTTATAAAGTAATGTATCAAAGATAATGAATTATCTAAGTCATCATTTAATGTATAATCAAATATTTTTTCATTTAAATTGATTCTTTCATTCATCAAAGGTATTTCAAGTAAATATTTTGATAATAAATCCAAATATTTTTGTTTTTTATCTTTATTTAAACTTGTATTAGATAAAAACATTTTTTTTACATAATCTATTTTTTCATTTGTAAATTTTTCAAGTTCAACATTAAAATTTTTATTTGTTCCTTCATTATAAATAAACGGTTTATTACTTCTGTTATATTTTATGTAAGGAAATATAAAATTATCTATATCACTTCCTTGAGCTATTATAACTATTTTTTCACTTATTTGATGATTTTGTATATTTATATTTATGTTTTCATTTTTTATTAAATTATTTCCGTGTACAACATATAATAATTTTTTTAAATCATCAATAGAAAAATCATAATTTTGGTCTTTTAAATCTTTTATTTTTTTAGTCATAGATTTTCCAACTTCATCATCAACTTCAAATAAAGAATCTATAATATAATCTTTATATTTATATGTATCATAATCTGGTTTTGTTATATCAAATGCTTCTTTTAAGTATTGTGGTATTGGGATATCTGGATAATCAAAATTATAATATTTAATAAATGTTTTATATATAACTTCTTCACTATATATATGTGTTAAATCAAAATTATCATCAGGTTTTATTATATTAAAATCAAAAGATGTAAACTGTTGTTTTTTAAGATTTGTTGCTTTGTTTCTATTATTTATATAAATTGAATTTTGTTTTATTAAATCAATTAAATCATTGTTTTTATTAAAATAAGAAATTGGATTATTATCATTATCATTACAACAAGCATTTTCTTGAAATGGTTCTCCATTTATTCTACTAAGTAATAAATCAATATTTTGTAATTTTTCATGTAACTTAGCTTGAAATAATAATCCCTGTTTATCAATATGACCTTGTAAAACTCTTTCTTTTATTTCTTTTTTATCATGCATATGACTACCAATTAATTTATAATATTCTGAAAAAAACTCTTTATTTAATTGTTCATATCCTGTATATAACTGTGTTGGTTTAAATTTATTTAAATCTAATGGTCTGAATTGTTCAATAAAATTATACGTATCATTTAAATTTAATTTTAAATTATCACTATTTTGTTGTAAATATTTTCGTTTATTCTTCAATTTTAAATCAATATTACTATTTTTTAATACTTTATTTTTAATGAAATGAATAATTTTTTCTTTTAATTTATTTTCTTTTATATTATACAATCGTTTCCAAGGAGATGATTCTGTTTTTATACTTGTCATAATACAAGCCATATATTGAATACTATTATCATCATTTTCATCATCTGTTAATGGAAATCCATCAAATGATTTTTTGCATCCATCAAATGTTTTTCTAATTTTAATACTTGGTATGCTTGTTTGTAAATATATTAATAAATATGAAACACAATAAAGCAATAATATAAAATCATTATTTTCTTTTTTCTTTATTTTTTCTTTATCTGTTTCTTTGTCATCATAAAATGCATATTGATCTGCATATTTTTTACAATTATTATATAATTCAATTAATAATTCTTTAAAATAATCATCTTCAAAATGTATTCCTGTGTAATTCATTAATAGTAAACATAAACTTTTTACTATTTTATAACCTAGATTAGACTCATTTATATCTTCTTGTTTTTCTTCTTCTTTTTTTTTTACTTCATTAACATCTCCAACATCTCCAACATCTCCAACTTCACTTCTGTTTTTTGTTAGATTACCTGCATCATCTAAGACATTTTCTTCTTCAAAACTTCTTAGTGAAATAACATATCCACTATATTTATCAACCCAAGCATCACCATTATCACTTAATTCACCTTGTGTAAGACATAAATTATTTATATAATTCCTTGCCTCCTCATCTGGCATAAAATGTGCTTTAGCAATTTGTAATACTATTTTTGGAATTATCTTAACATTTGTATCAATACAATATAAATGATATGGATCATCCCCTGGAATAGTATATTGTTTTGAAAATTGAATTATCATTTTATATCTTTCACTCAAATCTTCGATTGACATTATTTTTTGTTTTAATTTTTCATAAGGTGATTCAACCAATTTTAATATTTTAACTTGATCTATTAATTTTAAATTATTATGATGTGTTTGCATTTCATTTATATCTTTTAATCTTAGTTTAAAAACCAAATCCTTTAAGTATTCCTTTTTCAATAAATCAATTCTTTTTAATAAGAATTCTCTATCAATTAATTTATCATCCTGAATTTTTTCAACTAATTTATCCATTAGTTCTTTTTCTCTAATTTTTCTCATCTCATCTATTTGTTTACAATTTTCTTCGTCTTTTATACATTCTTTTTTTTCAAGACATTCAGTTTCTTCTTCTTTTTCCCAATGGTCACCAGTCCATTTATAAAATATTTTCTTATCACCTTCATTTAATACAGCATAATCATTTTCTTCTAGTGGTTTTTGTTCTTGAATTAAATAACCAATATATTTATCTGCTTCTTCTTCACCCATCATTTTTTCATTCATTACATAATTAAATAGAAGTCTTCGTGTTTTATTTGATGTATTTTTATTCTTTATTCCATAATAATAATTCAAATCTGTTTTAAAATCATTATTTAAATTTGAATCAATATAAACATTTTTATAATTATCTTGCATTAATTCTTCTAATGATTGATATATTTTTACTATATTTTTAGGTGTAACAGCATCTGTAGCACATTCAATCTTATTTATATTATATGTACCTTCTTTTACTTGATTAATAATTGTTGTTATTTCTTGTTCTGTTAATGTTGAATACATATTTCTATTTTTTTCAGAAAAATTAATGAGAAAAAAATTAATATTATCAATTAAATTTAAATAATTTATTATTTCTTGTATATTATAATTTGATATATCAACATTTTCAACACAACCATAATAATTACCCAAACCTTCATCATAATATAATTTTTCTATAAATTTAAGATCTACATCAAAATTAGGTTTTAATTTTCTTGAAAAATGTTTCTGATTTGCAACATACTCACGCTTTTTATAATTAATAGTTTTTGATAATCTAAGTTTTATATTATTTAACAATTCATAATTAATATTATTTTGTCCTAATTTAAATAAATCAATAGTATTAAATAATTCTTTATATGAAACAATATTTTTTTTTTCAAATAATTTTAAAACATCATCTACATTTGGTGAAATAACATCAAAATAATCATTTTTATCTTCTTTATTATTTATATAAATATATGGTTTATCTAATTTATATTCTTTTGATTGATATAAATCTTTTGAATTATTAAAAGAATTATCTATTGTAATATTTGTAATTATATCAGATTTTAAAACTTGTTCCATATTTTTATATTTTTGTCCTAATAAAGATTTTATTAAAAGAATTGAATTATCATTATATATATCTGATTGATGTAAATAATAATTTGGTAAAAATAAATAAGAATTAAAATACATTTTATTATCATAATCTGTATAAATATCATAATTACCATATATTGTGTTTGGTTGCCCATTATGAAATGATAATGATTCTGGAATATTATCATCATTTAAATATAAATATGGTATATTATTTTTTGATACATCATATATAGGTTTTATATTTGTATCAGTCAAATTTAATTTATCAATTGTATATGGTTTAAAAAAACTATTTAAGATTTCATTATAATTTTCATAATAATTTTGATTTTCTTGTGGAATTATACTTATTATATTATCTTTTAATTCATTTAATAATAATTCAGAATACTTTAAAAATGATACTTCTGGATATTCATTTGTCATTAATTCTATATGTTCATTTGCATCAATAAAATCAACATCATCATCTAAACCGTTTTTGTTATGTTGAATTATAATATTTTTTTTAATTTCTTTAATACAAGGTATAACAAAATGTAAACTATGTTTAAAATCTTTATTATAATCTTCATTTAAAAATAATTGTAATTGTTTTTCAAAAAATTGTTTTTCAACTAGATTACCATTATCATCATAAACACTATATAATTTTACTGTTTGTTCATACCTATTTACTAATCTATTTATTTTATTCATAACTTTTGGTGTACGTTGTTTTGTTCCAATAGAAGATAAAATATCATTTAATAAACCTTCTTTTTGTTCTTTTAAATCATATTTATATTCATCTTCACTTATTTGAACATTATATTTAACAATATCTGTTATATTTTCTTCAAATATAACATCTTCTATATCCAATATATCATTATTATTAGGTATTGGTAATTTATCTATCTCTTTATTTTCTTCAATTTCTTCTTTTTCTTCATTTTCTTCATTTTCTTTTATTTCTTCTTTTTCTTCTTCAAAATCAGCTGCATCTCTTTTTTTAATATATTTTATTTTATATTCTGGAGGTAATCCACGATATGCAAAATCTATAAAAATTGACTTATTACTATCAATTATAAGAATTTCAATCATATCTTCTTCCAAATTAACAATTCTTCCCGTAATTATTTTAGGAATTTTTGTATCAAAACGTATTTCAATATATGTTCCTGGTGTTAATTGTTTTTGCCTTGCATATCCACGCAAAGGATTTCTATATACAATTTTTATTACTTCTATTGTTTCATCATTTAATGTACCATCTTCTGAATTTATACCAATTGATTCTTTATTATATGATGTTTTTTCAATTAAATCAATTGAATCTAGACCAACATATTCAACAAAAAAATATTTCTGATGTAATGTTGGATTTAATGGTGCCTTTATTAATATTATATCTCCAAAATACAATGATTTTTTGTCACTTGAGCTTTTATTATTTATAGATTCCATATGTCTCAAAATATTAAATTATAAATACAATTAATATCTATTTTTTGTATTATTTTTATATTATATTTTATTTTCTTAAACTTTTGTCATATTTGATTTAATATTTTGATAAACTTCAATATTTAATTCTGATATATTTTTTAAATCACTTACTATTTCCTCCATTTTTATTTCTTTATTTTTATATGCAATCATCAATAAACTATAATTATCGTGTGGATGATTCTTTTTCAATGAAACATAATTTAATTTTTTCTCTCTTAAGAAAAACATTAAATACATCATATTTTCTAATACTTTTCCAAATGTATAATCTTCATTTTCTAATTTTACATTATATGCATTTTCCATTAATTCTAAATTTGGTTTTATATAATCATCTGATGATTCTAAAAGTTTAATAAAATTTAGAAATTTTTGTATCATTATTTCACACGCTAAAACTACTAATTCATTATTTTTATATATTCCAATAGATTGTACTTTAAAGTCATAACTATTTGGAATTGTTATTCTTTCTGCATCTAAATTCATAAAATCATTATAAGCTAATTCTCTTGCTTCTTTATTTTGAGGAAGTTTTTCTTCCATACTTTTCCATTTTTTTTGAATTTCTGTTTCATTTTTTGTAAAACTATAAACACAAGTTGATGCTACATTGTAACTACCATTTTTTTTTGCATCAGATATATTAAATCCACATTCAAAATGAATTTTTTCATAATTTTGTTCATTAAAACTTGGTTGCAAATATAATAAATCAATAAATTCATTTGTAACAACATTCTTTCTAAAAATATTATTTACTTCTTCAGTAGGTAAATATTCATCTGATATAGTATTTTTTATTTTTAAATCACCACTTGTTACTATCATTTTTTCATTTGTATTATTTTTTACATTACATTCAACAACATAATTTTTATATTCAAAATTTTCAATATCATTTATACAAACTGGAATACAACTTAATCTTTGTTTAATAATTTCATTATTTAAAATTGAATTATTTTCATAAATTTTTATATTTTCATCTTCTATATTTTCTTTATCTAATGAATCTAAAATTACAACAGGTATCTCAGAAAGAATTATTCTTCTTATTGAATTAGCAATACTAACATCAACATTTTGAAGTGTAAACTTAAGAACTTTATTCTCTGGTTTATCGATATTTTCACTCATATTTTTATAAATTGATGGATTTATTACTAATTCTTCATTAATATTAATTATAAAATTTGTTTCAATATTCTCGGACATTTTAAATAAATTATTATTTATTTTATCTACATATAAATATTAAATTTAATTCAATTTTTTAATTAATAAAATAATTATATAAAAAATAAATATTAAGTAATTTAAATAAAATGTATCTTTATTATTCTAATCACTGTGAAAAATGTAAAGAACTACTAAACTTTTTATATAAAACACCATTAAGAGACAAATTTAAATATGTTTGTATTGATAATAGAGTTAGAGAAGGTAATCAATTATTTATTATTTTAAACAATGGACATAAATTTCCATTACCATCACAAATTCAAAATGTTCCTACATTATTAAATCCCGAAACAAATGAATTATATGTAGGTGAACAAATTAAAAATTTTTTAATTCCACCTCAACAAAAAATACACAGACAAAATCAACAAATTAATAATGATCCCGATGCTTTTACATTTGGAATTAATTCTGGATCTTCATTTGGTGTGAATTCTGATTCATATAGCTATTTAAATCAAAGCGAATCTGAAATGAAAGCTCAAGGTAATGGTGGTATGAAACAATTATATAATTATGTAACTCTTAATAATTATGATCAACAAAAAATAAATACTCCAGATGAAGAAGATAATCGTGAACAAAAAATTGGTAATATAAGCTTAGAATCACTTGAACAACAAAGAAATCAAGATTTAAATGTATTTAATAAAAATCAAAAAATGCCACTTTAATATTTCATATAATAAGTATTTTAAAATATGAAATATTTGTCTCATTCATTAAAAAAATAAAATTTATAAATTCTTTCAAAAAAATATTTTAATAATTTTTATTTTTTAATAATTTTTTTTTGAACTTTTAAAAAAAATTTCCCGCGCGCGCGCAAAAAAAAAAAAAAAAAAAAAAAGGACTTAATTTGGGGA
>PBFJ01000045.1 GCA_002718715.1 bacterium | reverse complement strand
TTTTGAATTTTCAACTGAAATTAAATCGATAGCAGCTTTTCTTAGGTTATGAAGAATATCTTGGGTTTTTAAACCATCAATTAGAGTAATGTTAAAAACTTTGATTAGATCCTCGAATTTACATTCGTCTTCAACGCCTTTGGCGGCAATTGCCCAAGTGTTTCTTAGCTTCGCTTCGTTGTAAATTCCTTGTGATCCATCGAATTTGAAAACTTTTGTTCTATTTTGATCAATACTTTCAAGTTCAAAAATTCTTTTATGAGCTCTTAGTTTAGTTCTTTGGGCTCTAAATAAAATAAAACTTTTTGCAACTTCAAAACAATTTGCCTCAACCAACTTTTCTTCAACTAAGTTTTGTATATCTTCCACTGAAGGAACTTTATCTTGTGAGAAAAAATGTTTTTCTAATTCATTATTTATTTCTTCAGTTAAGTTAAGCGGTAGATTTTCATCTGGTAGATTGTAATTTTCAATAGATTCAATTGCTTTAGATATCGCAACTCCTATTCTGTCTTTATCGAAATCAACAACAGCACCTGATCTTTTTTGGATTTTATAAGTAGCCATATATTGTGGTTAAAAAGAGTGTAGATACACATTATATTGTGTTTTTTATAAAATCAACCACTTTATATAGACATTTATTTTTTTTGATTAATCAAAAATTGAGGACTGACTTAGTGTATGCGATTTGAATATTTTTATTGATTTTCAATGTAAACAAAATTAGGAATTGACAAAAATTTTAGATGAAATTTTTAAGAGTTTTTTAAGAAAATTTTAAGATTTTTTTAAGAATTTTTGATATAAAGTATATGTAAATAATTTTTAATATGACTGTTATAAATATTGCTGGAGTTGTGGGAGTTGGAAAAAGCTCACTTTGCAGCATTTTAGAAGAAGAATTTAAATTCAAAGTATTTCATGAACCTTTTGTAGATAGTAAATTACTAGAAAATTATTATAAAGATAAAAAGAAATACTCTCTTGCTATGCAAATTTATTTCTTAAGTAAGAGATATTCAATGTATGAATCCGCCAAAGAATTTAAAAAATCATGTATCGATAGAGGTATTGTAGAAGATAGAATTTTTGCGCAAATGCTTTATAAACAAGGAATGCTTGAAGATTTTGAATTTGAAATATATTTAGATGTGTATCAGAATTTCTACAAAAATATTAGACCTGTTGATTTGATGGTTTACTTAAAGATATCACCTGAAAATGCTATAAAAAGAATTAGAGAAAGGGGTCGTGACTATGAAATTTCCCAAGCAGATAGTTATTGGATAGATTTAAATCAAAGGTATGAAACATACTTTAAAAATTATTCATGGTCTAAATTACTTGTAATAGATGTAAATAACTTGGACTTTGTAAACAACAAGGAGGATAAAAAACTTTTGCTAAATAAAATACAAGAAGCTTTAAAACTTTAATTTAATTTATCCCTGTTGGTTATCTAAATTACCACAAGTGTTTACAAACCCAATGAAAAGATGTATTATATAGTGATTAACTTTATAACATGTTTAGACCAATTATTCACTTATATAAATACACTTTTAAATATTTAGGTAAAAATAGATTAAAATATTTTTTTGCTGAAATTGGATTATTAATAAGAGAGTTACTTTTTTTGTTAATTCCAATTGTTATTGGGATGGCAATAAATATGCTTCAAACTGATTTAGAAAAATTTAAAGAAATTTGGTATTGGTATTTTATTGGGGCAAACGCCTTATATTACTTATCTTGGGTGGCGCAATTTCCAAGTATAACAACCCAAAGCAAACTTGCCTTAAAGATTTCAAACAACTTTAAAAATGCAATTTTTGATAAACTTAATCGCCTACCTCTTAAATGGCATAAAGAACGTCACTCTGGTGATACATCATCTAGAGTTGAAAAAGCAACTGATGCTTTATTCTCTTTTTCGGAATCAACTTTTATGTATTTAGATACCTTTATTGGTCTTGTGTTTGCATTTGGAACGATTATCTATTTTGACTGGCAGCTTTCATTGATCTTATTGTCGGCTATTTGTTTAAGTTTTTTAATAATAAATTACTATGATAAAAAAATTATTCCTTTAAAATTAAAGGTTAACGAAAAAAAACATAGCGCTAGTTCAGTTTTTATTGATTATATAAGCAATATTTCAACGGTATTAACTTTACATCTTACTAAAAGAGCTAAAGAACATGTCGAAAAAAAATTAAATAAAATTTATGATACTTATAATAAACAAGTAATTACTAGTGAAAAAAAGTGGTTGATGTTTTCAAATTTTCTAACGACTATAATATATATAGTTTTCTTTGGATATATTTGGAGAAACATAAATAATCAGCTTTTAATTGGTAATGTGTTTATTCTTTATCAATATCTTCGCACCTTGGAATTTAGACTTTATGATGTGGGATGGCAAATGAACCAATTAATGCACTACTCTATTGACTTAAAATCTATTGATATTATTGAAAATGCTAAAATTCATGGTGAACAAGAGTGTTTAGTTTTAGCTAAAAGCTCTATGAAATCTATGGAAATTAAAAACTTATGCTTTAAGTACACTAAAAAAGATAAAAAGTATAATTTAAATGGGATTAACTTTAAGATGCGGCAAGGTCAAAAAATTGCTTTAATTGGAGGATCTGGGTCTGGCAAATCTACATTTTTAAAAATTCTTAAATCTCTGGAAATTCCACATTCAGCTGAGCTTTATATTAACGATCAAAAAATTCATCACTTTGCTGGTCTTTGCGAAAAAACAACTTTAATTCCTCAAGAGCCAGAAATCTTTGAAAATACTGTAGAATACAATATTACCTTTGGAATTAAATATCCAAAAGAATTGATTGAAAAAGTAATTAAAATGTCTCGCTTTGATGAAGTTATTCCTTTATTACCAAAAGGATTAAAGTCAAATTTAGCTGAAAAAGGTGTTAACCTTTCGGGTGGTCAAAAACAAAGATTAGCTGTAGCCAGAGGGCTTTTAGCGGCTTACAATTCAGAAGTTTTACTACTTGACGAGCCAACTTCTTCGCTGGATTCTACAAACGAAATGAAGGTTTATAAATCAATAATCAATGAATTTAGTGATAAAACTGTGATTTCAGTTTTACACAAATTAAATCTTTTAAGTTTGTTTGACTATATATATATGTTCGAAAATGGAAAAGTTGTATTTCATGGAACTTATGCTGAAATTCAAAAGGAAAAATGCTTTAGAGAGTTACTGAAGAATTATAAGGATTTAAAAAATTCAAGCTTGGAAGGTTAATTTGAGTTCCAAAGGAGTTTAAAAATTGTAGAAAATGTATTTTTCATGTGAGCATTTTCAATAATAAGACCGGTTGGATTTTCTGAAAAATCTATATGAGCAGATTTATTATTATAAATATAAATAGAAGATTGGAATTCCTGTTTAATATTAGGAATACACTTTACTTCTCTATATTCCGGATAAGGTAATTCGTTTAATTTTTGATAAAAGTTTGAATCTAGAATAATGATTTTCATATGAATTTTTTTATCGACTCTTTTACGCGTAAAATCAATAGCCTTTTGAAAATGATCCTCAATCAAACCCTGAGGATTTAAAATACAAAGAATTTCCTTTTGGGCGGTTAAAATATCGTTTATGAGAAATTGTAGCGACTTTTCACCTTGGAAATATTGTACATTTTCATATGGTGCTTGATTTGTAAGCTTATCAAATTCAGGCAATATGTTTTCAAAATAAGATATTTTTAATTTCTCTTGCTCTAAAATTTCATGAGGAGAGATAGCTTGAAAGTACTTTTCTTTATTTTTAATTAACTTTGTGACTGCATTCTTTTGCTCTAAATAATCTAAAACATCATAGACTGTAACTCTATGAACTTGAGATTTCTCGGCAATTTGAGAAACCTTTGCTCCCCCAAGTTCTAAAAGAGCTAAATATACTTTTATTTCTTTATCTTCCCAGCCTAAATTTTTTAATGTTTTATACGGCATATTTCTTAATATTACATGTTGTAGAAAATCTCTACAGAACTACTTGTTTTTAGCTTAACATAAAGCTTTTGAATTGTAAAGAATAGACTATTTACCTTTACAGAGCCGTTTTTTGTTTTACAACCTCTGTTTTTAATGTTATGATATGTTCAAATTAATCAAAATATTTATGAAAAAAATATTAATAAGTTTACTAGCTATCTTCTTAACGGGATGCTCTTCAAACTTAATACAAAAACAAGATAGTTTAAAAATTGGGGTTATTGCTCCTCTGTCTGGTCCTGCAAGTGGATTTGGAGAAGAGGTGTCTGCAATTTTAAACTTTGCACATACAAATCTAGGTGAAAATGCTAAAAACATTGAACTAATATTTGAAGATGGAAAATGTAATGGTTCAGATGCTGTTACTGCCTTTAATAAATTAGTGGATATAGATTCTGTAGATGTAATTATCGGTGGAGTTTGTTCTCCTGAATCAATAGCTATCGCACCTTTAGCTGATCAAAATCAAATACTTGCTTTATCTGCAACAAGTGGTAGTTCACAATTAGAAGGCCTTTCTGAATATTTATACTCATTTGTTTATGGAAATGAACTAACCGTAAATGGAATAAGTCAGGAAATTAAAGATTTTGAAAAAGTGGCTCTAATAACTGAATTATCGGATATCAATGTGGATATACAAAAAGGGTTAATCAAAACAGATGGGGATAAAATTGTGGTCTCAAAAGAGTTTTCATCTGAGGAAAAAGATTTTAGAAATTTAATATCAACTGTTCTTAAAGATGATATTCAAGCTCTAATTTTAAACCCAAAAGCTGGTACTGGTGCAAACAACCTACTAAAACAGTTATCGGAATTTAAGGATGAACTTAAAGGTATTCAATTAATATCTCATGTTCCATACCTAAGTGATGATTCTAGAAAAGAATCTCTAGAAATTTCAGAAGGAATGATAATAGTGGCTACTCCAAATGTATTGGATTCGGATGTTGAATTTATTAAAACAGGAAGCCAAATGGAATTTAAAGCCTTAAATAACTTTATGGTAGGAACAACCTTTGATGCCTTTACAAATGTTGTAGAAGCTGCAAAAAAAGCTGAATTTGATAAATATAAAATCAAAGATGCTTTCCTTGAATTGAACCTTCAAGGAGTGATTGTTGGAGGGAAAGACTTTAACGGTCAGAATATGATGAATGACTACTTTGCTGGCATTTACATTGTAAAAGATGGAAAAGCCCAAGGAGTTTAAAAAAAGAGCTAGCATTACTGCTAGCTTTTTTTTTATTTTTGAATAGAGTCTTTTCCAAGCATTACAACTGATCCTATCAACTGACCTCGTATTTCTTCGGCTAGTAAACTTACTTTTAATAATGAACCGTAATCTTCTAAAACTACTGCAGAGCTTTTTTCAGTAAGCGAGTTTGCTTCTAAATAATCATCTGAAAGGTTTCTCAAGTTTGTTTCAATACTTTCTAATTCAAGTCCTGAAATTTCACTTAAATCAATACTTCGAATTTTTCGGCTATATGATGTAATAGGTTCTGAGCAAACAAATACAAAAAGACCACGATTATCTGTCATAATCATGTATCCAACTTCTTCTGAAATTAGATCTTTTATCGTTGGTATATGAAGTTGAGGAGTAAGATAAGCATAATTTAAATTTGGATTAATGCTTTCTAAGTTTACTTTTGCACTTGGGCTTTTTGGTATGTTTTCCATTTTTAATATGGTTATTGATTGTTTTATTATACCTGTTAAATTCAAAATGTCTATAGTATTTTTAAAATTATAAACTAATAATGACATTGTTTTCTTTGTGTGATATAATATTATGATATTTAAATTAAAAAGATGTTCAAAAATATTTTCAAAAAATTAATAATTAGCAGTTTTTTGCTTTTAGGAGCTCTAAACGTGAGTTTTGCCCAGGCGCCAGTGATTGATGAAGGCAAGATTTTGATTGATGTTTTAGAACGTTCAGAATGTATTCACTGCCAGGCGCAAAAGAAATTTTTTGATGAATTAGAGAACAAAAGAGATGACTTACAAATTAACTATCGGGAGATTAAAACTCCCCAGCACAAAGAAATGTTTGATAAAATTACAGACCTAGAAGGTATTTCAAAAGTTACTCCTATCACTTTAATTAATGGACAACTAATTGAAGGTTTTGAAAGAAGTGAAACAACTGGAAGGATGTATTTAGACATTTTAAATAAGGCTGAAGCTTCAGAAAACCTTTCATTTGAAGAGTTTTTAGAAAACTATGATCCAAGTAAGGTTTCCAAAGGTGGAGAGGGCTGTAACGTAGATAAAGGCTGCTCTGCAGATGGCTCAGGATATCAACCTTTTTATATTAAAGTTCCCTTTATGGAAAGCTTTGATGTTAAAAAATATTCATTGCCGGTAATGTCTTTTATTTTAGGTGCGGTAGATGGTTTTAATCCATGTGCTATGTGGGTGCTTGTAACCTTTATATTGATACTTTCTAAGATTGGTGATAAGAAAAAACTTTGGCAAGTAATTGGATTATTCCTGGCTGCTCAAGCCATAATGTATGCAATGATTTTAAATCTATGGATGACTGTATGGGATTTTGTAGGGTTAGATGCAATTATTACTCCAATTGTTGGTACAATTGCAATTGGGGCTGGTACGTTCTTTTTATGGGAATTTGTTCAGAAAGATGGGGGTTGTAAAATAACTTCAAATGAAACTAAAAAGAAAACTAAATCAAAAATTGAAGCTATTGTTTCTAAGGATTTTGGCCTTATGACGGCTCTGGGAATTATTGGTATTGCTCTTTCAATCAATGTAATTGAATTTGCTTGTTCAATTGGGATTCCTCAAGTATTTACAAAAATTTTAGATTTAAATTATATTAGCTTTTGGGGTAAACAATTTTATATGTCCCTGTATATTTTAGCTTATATGATTGATGACTTAATTGTATTTATGGTGGCTTTGTACAGCTTAGACAAGCTTGGATTAACTACTAAATACTCTAAGGCATCCAATTTAATTGGAGGACTATTAATGCTAGCGCTTGGATATATTTTGATTTTCCATAGAGAGCTATTAGTTTTTGTTTAAACTATTAGATCTTGACTAACTTAATATAGTTTGCGATTCTTGCTATATATATTAAAGCGACTGTATGAAGAAATTAATTTTACTAATTCTACTATTTGTTTTAAGTTTTACCTTTTTTCAAATATATAAAGAACGACCAGAGGACTTTTTTAACAATACTTCTAAGTCAACGCAAAAAACTGAAGATTCCCTAAAATTAAAAGATACTAATACAGTTTCTAAAAAAGAAACCCTAGAAACTAACAAAGCTGAAAGCTCAAATATAAATGCCGAAGATCATCTTCGAAGTTTAGTTCCAAAAAATGCTAAGAATATAAAAATTGAAAAGTTTCCTAGTGATCGAAATGATGTGTATAGTTTGTATTATGAATCAAAAGATAGAATTAAAGATGATATCTCTCGACTAAATCAACATTTGAAAATTTATGAATTAAAAAACTCTAAATGGAATCTTTTAAAAGAAGATGAAGGCCAGTTAAGTAATGAACTAGTTGTGTTTATGCGTAAGTTCAAAAATATAGAATTTGTATCTTTAATTAATCAAGAAGAAATTCTAGTTACTAAAGATGTTGAATCATCAAACATTGATAGGTTTTACGTATATGGAAACTACCTAGGTGATAAATTTATGGAGTATCCCTTTGCAAAAACTTATGTATATCCAGAAAGGTATCTTACAGAGGATGAAATAGATCGAGACTGCTATATTAATTCCAGTAGAGTAGAATCAAAGGTTAATTACCTAATAGAAATTGCTTCTATTGACTGCCCACCGACTGAATTTGTAACAGAAGCAGATCGTAATTCATTTGAAAGAAGTTTTAAAGTAAAGCACTATTTTGGAAAACCTGGAGGACTAAGTAGTATAATTTTAAACTAAATTAATCCAGCTAGATCCTAATCATAATTGGATCAGAGTCCGCCGGTTGGTCAATTCGGTATCCTTCTGGAAGAGTTGCTGGTATGCCTTTTATAGATACTTCTTCTAGGTCTCCCATTTTGGCTCCTTCTAAGTCTGCTTCTGTTAACCTATCTTTGTTTTCTTGAATAAAAAAGTTCCTAATCTCTAAAAGTTTTTCTTTTTATTTATCTGAAAGTGGTTCTTCTTTGTATTAAAACTTTGATTTTCTTTTTCAAAGATAAAATTAAATAATTCTTATATAAAAAAACCACTATTGGATAGTGGTTTTTGCAATTTAACTTCTCTTATTATTATTGGTTTTGTAATGCAGCAATATAGGCGTCAATCACATTGTTTCTTGCCACATAGTAAGGCATTGGAAATGATTTATCGTCACCTACTATAGCTAATTTTATTAGCGCATTAAACAATCTTTGGTTGGATACTTTAGAATATTTTGCCATTATTAATAAAGCTTCTTTGTCACCTTCTCTTTTAAACTTCAGCGCTTTATCAAGCTCTGCTTGATTCGGATTTTCTTCAGAAAATTCAAAGTTTAGGTTTGTTGGTCTAGCAAAATTGTTATCAAAGTTTGGGTTTGTTGGTCCAGCAATTTTGTAATCAAAGTTTAGGTTTGTTGGGACAGAATTTTTCCCTAGTATTTCATCGTTATTATGAATTATGATTTCTGGAATATCAAACATAATTGTGTGGTTATTTTTATATTGCTTAATTGTACATGTTTAAATTAAAATGTCAAGTCTTTTACACGGATATTATTTTGGACTCCCTTAAATCCGATAAATAAAGTATATCTTTACCACTCAATGTTTTATGCTTTTCTAAATCAAATAGATAAATAATATGATCCCCTGCATCAAGTGTTTGCAGGGTTTTTAAATTCATGACTGCAACTGCATTTTGCATTACTTGCATATTTTGAAATTCTACTGTTGGAACTTTTATTTTTGAAAATTTATCAATATCTTTGCCTGACTTTTTTCCAAAAGTTCTGACTAAGTTTATATTTTCTTTTGAAAGTAAAATTAAATTAGCTTTTGATCCATTTTCCAAATTTTCAAGAGTTTTCGTACCTTTATAAACGGCAACCATGAATCTTTTTGGTTTCATAGAAACACTACTTACGTAGGTACAAATATTGAAGTTTAAAACTCCATCTTTAGAAATAGTTTGTAAACTATAAACTGGTAGATTAGGTAGGTTCCAGGGTCTTTTAGGCATTTACATTTTCTATTAAATTAGCTAATTTGTTTTAAATCTTTTTACTATTTTCCATTAATATAGTTGTATTTTGATTTTCTAGAATAATATCAAGGTATAAAGAAATGTTTTTTTTGAGTAATTTTTTAGCTTCATATATCTCAACAAATTTTGCATCTATAATTTCTTTATTGTCTAATCTGAGATATGAAAAATCACTGCAGGTGGCAGTAAAAATAAATTGAATCTTATCATGAGAAAAATCTTGGGATTGCTTAATTTGATAATCAACAATAGCTAATTTTTCAATTTGAATGTTCAAGTTAGTTTCTTCTTTTACTTCTCTTATCAAAGTTTTAAAAGGAGACTCATTAAGATCACTAATGCCTCCTGGAATCGACCAATAATCGCGATAACTTTGCCTTATTATTAAAACTTGATTTTTCTCATTGAATAAGAATGCTCCACTAGCAGTATGTTTTTTATGTAAAGATTCAACAAAAGATTTTTGGCATTTAATAAATTGTAATTCCATAAAATTGGGGGATATTTATAAAATAATTTGATCGATAAGTTGTGCTAAATCAAAATCTTTTTGCGTAACAACATGCCCTTGATCATGGGTTTGGGTTTCAATTAAAACTTTATTGTATGAGTGAATTTGAATATCTGGGTGATGCTGAGACTGCTCGGCAATCTCCCCTACTTTGTTTACAAAATCCAAGGCCTGGAGGAAGTTTTCAAATTGAAATTCTTTTTGAAGTTTGTTGTTTTTTTCTAGCCAATCATGCATCGATCAAGGGTTATTTTATTTCATTATAGCAAAGTATTTTAAAAGTGTCTTTGACTTAAATAAGTGTGAAATTTAAATCTTATAAATTTACATTCTTGATTTAGACTATTAAACATATAAAAACAATATATTTTATTTGTCATTTTATCAATTTTATGTTATTATAAAGAGATTTTAAAATATTAAATATGGACCACAACAGAGAATCTTTAAATAATCAAAATCAAGAACCACCATCTTTTTTTGAGGTTGTGAGACCTGAAATTGAAAGAGCTCCAAGGTTAGATAGTCCATTTACAAGATTTTACTCTCTTGGGGACTTTATTACATCAGAAAATGAACCTATATTAATTGAAAAAGGAAGAAATGCAGATAAATGTGCATCTATGGTGGTAAAATATATGGAAATGGAATACGGAAGAGAATTTTTAGAGACTTTCTTAACACAATCAAGATTAAGTGCCTGGCAAATAAGACATACTGGTTTAAAATCTAAACAAATTGAAGTTGCTGCATCTATAACTCATCTTATCAGAAGAGGCTATAGACGAAACTCAATTCGTTTAAATCATCACAATAGACATATTCCATTAAACAATGCATTTTACAGAGGTGTTGGAGATGTTTTATCTCAAAGAGGACCTGTTTTACTGTTTAACCCTGGATCAGGTATGAATCGAGAAATTAGTCAAATGTCTAGAAGAACAAATTCTGTAAACTCACACATTGGGTTTATTGCAAACTATGAAACTAGAGAAATTGAAAACAACAATCAAAATTCCCTTATTCTTAAGTATCTTAAAGCTAATCCTCAAGCTTACAGATGTAAAGTTCAGGTTAATGGAGAATGGGTAGAGTCCGATCTAACTAATATTTCAGCTGGGGAAAAAATCCAATTTCAAGATCCAATGATTCTTCATTATTTAAGACCAAAAGAGCTTTTGGAAAGTTTTTTTTATAAAATAATAAAAAGAAAATATGTACCAACTGAAAGACTTAGACCTTCAGTTAGAAATCTAATATCTGATGAAGAAGGGAACCCCCTAAATAGTAGCAACCCTTTTAAAGACAAGGGTATTGAATTCAATCCTCAAAAACATTGCGATGGATTTACGCAATTAGTTCAAATCGATCAAATCTCAGATGCTCAGGAGATATCACAAGATTTTGAGTACTTATTAAATCATGTAATTTCAAAGCTTGGAGGAAGCCCAAGTGCGAGTGGATCTGCATCTAACAGTCGTAATTATAGGGAAGTTGTAAGAGAGAATGCACAAAAAATTAACGAAAAAACATACACTTACATGATTATACTGGAAATGCTTGGAATTAATCCACGAAGAATTAGACCAACTACAATGATTCCTATTCTAAAAAAGTCTTTTATTAATAGTGTTGTAAGTGCCTTTAACGGTTTTAATGGTCTGGAAGAATATTACTTCTCTAGGAAAATTGACGCCTATAAAGAACAAAATCCAAATTGTTTAATTAAAATAATTAAAAGAAGCACTACTCCCGAAAGACATTTTGAAGATTTTTTAAATCAAATTGAGAACAGAACTGGAAGATTAATGGAGGTTGAAAAAGAATTATGCTTGCAAATGATTGATGATTCTATTGCTGAGATTGATATTGCAAGCGGAAAATTTCAATACGGAACAATCACAGCTATAAATTTAGAAACTCAGAATTTTATTTGCAACCAAATTTTAAATTTACGTCAAAAAGAAATGCCTGCTCAAATAAGCTTGAACTGCAGAAGTATTTATGATCTTTATCACAAATTAGACTTTTTTATAAATAAATTGAATAGAACACGTAATTTAGGTATCGACTTAGCTTCCTTAACAAATCTTGATAGATTAAAAATAATTAAAGACATTACAGAGGATGATTTTATGTTTAAAATTCGTAGAAATTCTGATAAAAACCAATCAACCCGTATAATTTTTTCAACCGAGGTTTTAAGAGAAACGTTATTAGAATTAAAATCTAGACGTGATATGATTTTTCAAGACTTGTCATCTTCTTATGTCTATAAATCGGATACTGCTAGCTTGGCTTCTCCATTAGAGCCCGCCTCTGAAGTAAGAGAGTCAGTAGAAACTATGTGGAAAGATTCACCATTAATCGCATCAATGATAAAAAATATTCACATCATTGAAATAAGAAGATCAGCTGTTTTGTCATATGTTAATGCACAAGAATATTTTGGTGGATTATTAGGCGTTACTACTTCACGAGGTGCACTTGAGATAAATTCAACCTTTGGAAGATTAATATCTATAAGAAATATTTATATTGAACACAGAGAAAATCCTACTTACTCCAACGTAATTCAAGAAATTGAATCAAGACCAGTGTTACTTAATTTTTGCAGAAAAACAGATGATGAAATTCGTAGTATAGAAGAAATCAACAGAAGACCAAGTGAATCAATCCGACATTTAGATGATGTATTTAATTCATATGAAAACTTTAAAGAAGTTGCTTTTTTCACAAACTATCTAAGAATCTTTCTTAAAGTAAGAGGTAATCATAAAATCTCGCACTTATTTTATACAATTCAATATTATTTAGATCGTCATATTGAAAGATTAAACAGTAATCCAAATACTCAAATAAATGCTGAAGAATTTGAATTTATAAAAAAATTCAAACCAGGAAGAATATTAAACATACTAAATCAAAGTAATTTCAGAGTTAATAAATCGAATTATATAAGGATTATTTTTGATATATGTAGAATTGTAAAACACTCACAAACTCCAGAGGATGACCTAAAATCATACTTAGACTTAAGAAGTCAACAAAGAGAAAACTATAACAATCATATCAAGGATGCTCAAGAGGAACTTTTGGATACATATTTTGATTCAGAAGCTGTTTCCGTTGCTGAAACAGGTAGACAACTTCAAGACACATTAAATCAATTTACAGAGATAGCTTTACTCAACGATGAAATATTTGACCCAGAAAACAATTGGATAGCCCATAGAATGATTTTAAGCACTCATAACAGAGGGGTTGGAAAAATATTATATTCAGTAATGCAAAATTGGGTTTTTCATTTTTCAACTCTTATAGAAGGTTTAACTGGATATAATTATTTAGAACAAGATGACATTGATTCCCTATTAAAGTCACCTCAAAAAAACTTATATCTAAATTATAAAGTTCAAAACACATTCACTAAAACCTGCGAGGTATTAAAAAGGCGTGGATATTTAAATGATCAAATAATGCAAGAAATTCCATTAGTTTTAAGATCAATACAAAACAAAGACTTAAGATCTTTTATAACTAACCCCCTGGTAAAAAAGTTAAATATTATTTATAAGACTGCAAAAGGAAGTCGAATGAAAATTGTATTCTCGGAAGATCAAATGCGTAGAACATATTTCATGTACGGAGGAAAGCTCTTAAGAAATTCTGAGGATTTAATGAGAGAAAAAGTGACTCCTGAAGAAATTCCCGTTTATGGACAAGAAGCATTATAGATAATATATCTACGAAATTATTTCTCTTGGAGCATTATTTTTGCAACTTTTTTGGTAGATTCAAAACAATTTGGATTGTCTAAAATTTCTTGGGGAGAGAAAAACTCTAAAGCTACACATTCATCTGATTTGGTAAAATTAAAATCTTCGAGTTCGCACTCCATTAAAACATTTGCAGCCCACCTTGAATTTAAAGTGGAATAAAAAGTTATGTAGTAACTTGGCTTGTAAGATATTTTTTTAACGTGCAATCCAGTTTCTTCTAAGACTTCTCTCTTTAATCCTTCTTGAAGGGTTTCTCCATGGTCTAATCCTCCTCCTAAAAAGTCATAAAATCCGCTTTCTTCTTTGGAAAGTAAAATTTTTCCTTCGTTGTTTTTAATTAGGGCTTTAACTGAGGTTCTGTAAAATGTTTCCTGGTTCATATTTATTGTTGTTTATTGTTATTTATTGTTTACGATTATACGTTGTGTTGTATAAATATCAAGAATTTTAAAAGCTTAACATGTGGAGTTGAATAAATTCGCTAAGTACTTTTTCTTATTAATCTAATTTTGATTTTCTTGGAGGATTAATTTGGCAACTTTTTTGGTGGCCTCATAACACTTTGGATTGTCTAAAATTTCTTGAGGTGTAAAAAATTCTAAAGCAACACACTCTCTGGATGGAGTGAAGTTTAAATCCTCTAGTTCACATTCTAAAAGAATATATGCAGACCATCTTGAATTCAAAGTGGAATAAAAAGTCATGTAGTAACTTGGATTGTAAGATATTTTTTTAACGTGTAAGCCTGTTTCTTCTAAAACTTCTCTTTTTAGCCCCTCTTCAAGGGTTTCACCGTGATCTAATCCTCCTCCTAAGAAGTCATAACCATCAATCCCGTCTTTTGAAAGCAAAATTTTTCCTTCGTTATCTTTGATTAAAGCTTTAACTGAGGTTCTGTAGAAGCATTCTAAAACCATAAATTTTATGTATATTAATCTTGATAGTTCTTATGAAATTACTGCATTCATATTTGTAATATAATTATCAGTATCACCAACTATATTTGGACAACCCAGAGATTCTAAAACTATTTCACCTCCTATGTTAAAAATATGTCTCAGATTTGAAAACTTTGCATGTATGTTAACCACAGATCGACTCATAATATATATTTCCTTAATGTTAGAATCTTTAAGAATTATATTTAATGGAAATTTAGTCTTAATTGTTAATACTGATTGAGACTCACCTTCTATAGTTAAAGAATCTAACTCCTGATTGATATCAACCAATGATACAGGAGAGTTTTTAAATGCTAACTCTTTTAATCCCCCTTCTGATATAAATGGTTTATCAATATTTGTATTATTAAAAACAAGTTTCTCAATGCTACTATTCGGATCTATATATATAGGACCTTCTATTTCAGCTGTATCTATAATTAACGTCTTTAATCCTTCAATCATCCTATTTACTTCATATATCTTTTTAATTATCGATTCTGATATATCTAATGTTGCTTCACCTTCCAGTGTAGAAAATGAGCAATCACCTTGACGTTCATTTTTATCATCAATAATTCCACAATGTTGAAAATCTTCAAAAAATGATACTGGCATATATATTTTGTTATTTTAAAAACAATCTTATTATAAAAGTATTTACTTTTATTTTAAATGTCAAGTTATTTTATATTTTGAGTCTTTACTCCAGAGAGTTTTATATCGCCTATACCTCTAGAACTTTTTACGCTAACAGAATTTGCATTATTTACCTCAAGAGTTTTTATATTTTGACAGCTATGAAATTTTATAGTTACAACTGGTATAGTTGAACTAGCTGCAATTTTTATATCTCTATAACCAAAATCTACTGAATTAGCGTATATAGAGTGGATTTGAATTATATTTTGATTAACTGCAGATAAAACTGAAGTTAAATTATCACAATTAATAATAATATTTATATTAAAACGCGGCTTCTTTATTCCCTTTGATTTTTTCAAAATATTTCTAAGATCAAATTCTACAAATTCTCTGTTGGCTCTTTGCGTCTGTAGATCCTCTCTTATCTTTTTAAAATAAGGTTTTTTAGTTAAAAACTTTTCATTATATACAAACTGCAACTCTTCATCTGTTAATTCTATATACTCTGGTGATTTTCCTTTTTCATTCAAAGAATTAACTATACCATTAGCTCTTAGTATCATTGCTCCCTCTTGTGAATTTTCTAAGTTTAACTCCTGAATTTTATTAGCTAATGTTGGCAATGTGTCAACTGAGAAAGACTGTCCGATTTCATCTCCAAGCATATTTATGATTGATCCTTCTTTATAAACAATTCCTAAAAATGGATATCTATAAGATTCAACTTCACCACCTTCACACATCTCGACAATACCTTTAGAACATACATCTTCAACTATAACCGGAAACTCATTAAATTCAACAGTCAAAGGGGAACAATTAAGACTTTCATCTATAATTTGAAAGCACACTTCTATAATTGGATTAACATCTAATTCTTGACATAGAGAATTTACTAAAAAATATGCAGAACTGTTCCCCTTATCGACTCTGCTTTGAAATTGATTAAAGTTACTTGTACACCAGTTATTCATATATCTTGTAATACATGCGTGTAGATATCTATATCGATCAATATTTTCTTCATATCCTCCATTTATTTCTATATCATACCAACCTCCTGCTTCTACGTGATTTTTTTTAAGTTCATCTATCACTATTGGCCTAGTACTACCTTGAATAAAATCAAAGGCCTTTTGAATTATGTCAATAAAATCAATATCTTCAGCCTCATCACAAATATCTTTATTGCATTCAATAAACTCTTTCTGAAACCCTTCACAAGTTTCCAAATCAAAGTTTGAATTCATAAAAGATTCAAAAAATAATCCAACCAACACAACTGCCTTTTGAATATCATCTGAAAAATTAAATATTTTTTGAGCTGTCTTAGATTGCTTAATAAATTTAGCTGAACTATATTGGAAGGAAGATCTAGATATCCAGTCTAACAACCAATGCTTTGTATAATAAGAAAGACTATCTTCATCTAAAATAAAATTAACCCATTTATATTTGTCTGAATTAACATCAATATCTGCTTTATCTTTAAAGACTTGCTCTAATATAATCTTAACTATAACTTGATCTGGATTCCTTGTTAAAATTGAGGCAAATTCTCGTTGATAAGCTACATAATTAATATAATCATTCTTACTACCTTTATCTACAACCCATGTATCAATAAAGTTAGGAAGGTAAAACTCAAATAAAATAAAAAACCTTATCTCATCCGTAAAACCCATCTCCTGAGTAAATAAAAATCCCACTAAATCCCTTAACGATCTGAATTCATAAGAAACATTATCAATTTCAATACTTAACAATTCTTCAAATTCGTGATTAGAAAAATAACCAACAATATTATCTTTTCCAATTAATGTAATAATTTCCTTTAAAATATCCGGATTATTAGTTGATTTTCTTAACGTCTTTAATCCTTTTGGCTTACTCAAAAAAATAAGGTTCCCATTCTTCTTTGATAATATCAATGACTTTAGCCCCTCTATATCTACTGAACCAGAAGTAGGTATAATTGATTCATCATGATATTTATCTGGATCTAAAATAGATGTACCAAGTTGACTTAACTGTTCTTCTCTCAGGTGGTTTAACATACTCTCGTACTCTGATTTCACTTCACTAATAATTTTTCTTGAGAGAACAGATGTATTTGGAGACGCCTTTAAAAAGTCTTTCATATCCACTTCCATATCACCGGTAAGATTTACAACAGGTCCTCTACAATCAAGACCTTCTCTTTGGGATAGTAGATCTGTTAACGCCTTTTTTAACTTAAAAACAGGTTTCATATAATTTTATTATTTAATATAAAGTACACTATATTTGCAATGTTGTCAATAAATTTTATTATTAAGAATTATTTATCTTTACTTCTTAAATTTGTTTTGATATATTTTTCATACGTGGAAAGGTGCCGGAGTGGCTGAACGGGACTCCCTGCTAAGTAGTTGTACTCGTAAGGGTACCAAGGGTTCGAATCCCTTTCTTTCCGCCATTTTTTTTATTTTAAAACTATGAAAATCTATTTAGTTAGACATGGAGAAACATTTGATAATGTTTCTGGTTTTATTGCTGGACACCTACCTGGTAAACTAACTGAAACAGGAAGAAAACAGTCCCACAACGCTGGTCTTGACCTTATGAATACTCAAATAGACAAAGTTTACTGCTCTGATCTAGCAAGAGCTCGTGAAACTTTTGAGGAAATCCAAAACATCTGTAAGTTCGATTGTGAAATTGAATACACGGATATGATACGAGAAAGATTCTTTGGTGAATACGAGGGCTTTTATCAAAAAGAATTTAAATGGACTAAAGCAGATGTGATGGCATTTAGAAACCCTATTAATGGTGAGTCATGTACTGATCTTTTAGCTAGAGCTCAAGATTTTTTAACTGAAGTCAAAAACTCAAAAT
>PBFJ01000044.1 GCA_002718715.1 bacterium | reverse complement strand
CATATTCTCTTTTTAATAATGGATTATTTGCCAAAATTGAGTAATAAGTTCCCAAATCATATGTATCAAAACTATCTGAGGTGGTAATCATTTCCTCATGAATTTTTTCACCAGGGCGAATCCCTACAATGTTTTTCTTACAGTTGGGGCCAATGGCTTCTGCAACATCAATAATACGATAACTCGGAATCTTAGGTACGATTATTTCTCCCCCTATTGCATTCTTTAAGGCCCAGAAAACTGTCTCTACTCCATCTGATAAAGAAATATTAAACCTTGTCATACTTGGATCAGTAATTGGAAGAAATCCTTCTTTAGCTTTTTTTAAAAAGAAAGGGATAACTGATCCTCTTGAGCCCATTACGTTTCCATAACGAACAACAGAGAAGCGGATATCTCTGAATCCTTTAATGTTATTTGCAGCTGTAAAGAGTTTGTCAGAACATAATTTACTTGCACCATATAAATTGGTTGGTGCCGCTGCTTTGTCAGTACTCAGAGCTATTACCCTTGATACATTGGTATCAAAACAGGCTTGAACTAAATTTTCTGCACCTAGTACGTTGGTTTTTATAAATTCAATTGGATTGTATTCAGCTGCCGGAACTTGTTTTAAAGCAGCAGCATGAACAACTGTATCAATACCTTCTAAGGCCCTCTTTAAACGATCTTGATCTCTAATATCTCCAAGAAAAAATCTAAGTTGTGGAAATTTCTCAGATGGAAATTTTTGTTGTAACTCCCATTGTTTTAATTCGTCACGACTAAAAATTACTATCCTTTCTGTTTGCGGATAGCGAGCTAATAATTGCGCTAGAAATGCTTGCCCGAAGCTGCCTGTCCCACCAGTGATTAGGATTCCGGAGCTTGAATTAAATGGCATTAACCTAAGTTTTATCAGCGTGCAGATAGCCTAGACCAAATATAAGAATAAAAACAAATGATGATTTTTTTTAGATAAGTAAGTACTTATAAATTAGTTTTAAGGATATAATTCAATTTTAATAAAAATAAGTTTTACTACTTATGAAATATAGATATCCTTTTGCAGCAATTGGACATCGCTTGGAGCCTGAGATTTTTGATATTTTAAAGGAAGCAAACAACTCGATGTCAACTTATACACAGGGGATTTATCAGTCGAAATTTGAATCTGATTTTCAGAATAAATTTGGTTTGAAAAATTGTATCGCAGTCAGTAATGCTGTGAGTGGAATTGAATTAATAGCATCTGAGCTTGATCTCAAAGATGGGGATGAGATTATCTGTCCTGCACATACATATTGTGCTAGTGCTTATCCATTCTTGAAAGTTGGGGCGAAAATTATTTGGTCAGATATAAATCCAAAAACATGGCTATCTGGACCTGATGACTATCGTGAAAAGATTACTAATAAGACAAAGGCTATTATAGTTGTTCATTTATATGGTTTAGCTAGCGAGGCTTATAAAATTTATGATGAATTAAAGGAAAGAGGTATTATTATTATTGAGGATTGTGCTCAGTCTATTGGATCTAAATATAATGGTATTCCAGTTGGAAGTTACGCAGATTTTTCAATTTTTAGTTTTCAATCGCATAAAAATATAAGTACCCTTGGAGAGGGGGGGATGATAGCTGTAACCGATGAAAATTCATTTGCTCGAATGATTAAGCAAAGACACAACGGTCATACTAGTTATAATATCTTCCCCGACCAGCATTGGAAACCTGCAATGTCAGATGTTCGTAAATGTTATTCTTCCTCTTACCCTTCAAATTTTTGTATGAATGAATTTCAGGCGATTGTAGGATCATATTTATTAAGTAAAATTGATGAAATAATCTCAATTCGTAAGAAAAAATGGAATTATGCAAGAAATTTATTAAGTAATCAGCCTAATCTGCTTTTACAAGAAATACCTGAAAATTCTACTTCGTCTTATCATTTATTGCCTATAAGAATAAATATAGATATATCATTGATTGATGAGGTTTTTGACAAAATGAAAAGTTTTGGTATCCAATGTGCTAAGCAATACCAACCATTGTATAGATACAATCTTTTTGATGAATCTGCCTCAGATGAAACCTATAATAAAAAATTATTAAAGAATACAGATCTGTTTTATGATCAAATGATATCTTTACCTTTTCATGAAAGCTTATCAATTAATGATATTGAATATATGATAAATTCTTTAATAAAGTCTATTCAAGCACTCTCATGACATTCGTTGGTTATATACCAGCCAGAGCGGGTAGCATTCGGTTAAAAAATAAAAACTTTTTAGATTTCTTTAATGGTCAATCGATAACTGAAATAGCTTTGAATAAAAGCAATCAATGCTCAACAATAAAATACACGATTTTAGATACTGATAATGTTTCTTTCCTGGATGAAATGTATAAAAAAAATCTCACTGACTATAATCACCTAAGATCGGATTCGTTGTCATCTTCTGAAATTACAACAGCGCAAGCACTAAGAGATTGTATTATAAAAGCTGAAAATATTTTTAAAAATAAGATCAGTAATATAGTAGTACTTCAGCCTTCTAGCCCTTTAATATCACTTGATTCTATTAATATAGCAATAGATAAATTCATAAAAAATGATTTGGAATTAGTGGCATCATTTACAAGATTGCCTATTAATTTAAAGGATTGTTTTCAAATAAACGAAAATGAGATAAAAAAATTTGGAAATTCAGAAATTAATGAAGAAAATATACTTTTTGAAACAGGAGGAATATATATAATAAGTAAAAAAAGACTTTTTAATAGCGAAAACCCATTTCAAGTAGATGCATTAAGCGGAATTTCAATTATCCCTTTAAACGAGTATGTAGATATAGACTATTATGATCAATTTTTGTTGGCTCAAAGATTGTACATTGAAATTTAGTAATTTACTTGCTTAGATATGAGATTATTTAAAGGAGTAGGAGGAATAACTCAAAAGTCAAAACCACTAGTAATAGCAGAGGCCTGTGAGAATCATCTTGGAAATATTGATATCGCCATTAAAATGATTGAAGAATCTTCCAAGGCAGGTGCTGATGCTGTCAAATTCCAGCATCATTTAAGAGAGCATGAGATGATAAGAGGATTGGCTATGTCGGCTAACTTTGATGAGGATTTATATGATTTTCTAGGTAGATGTTCTTTAAAAATAAATGATCACATTAGATTAAAGAAATGCTGTGACTCATTAGGTATTAAATATTTATGCACTCCTTTTTGTAAAGAAGCTGCTGTTGAATTATTGGATTATAATCTTATAGATACTGCAAAAATTGGCTCTGGTGAACTTTTAGATTTTAGATTGCTTGATTATTTGATTTCTTCACAAATACCACTTATTTTGTCAACAGGAATGAGTACTATAGAAGAGATTCAGAGTGCATATGATTTCTTAAAATCGAAGGATAGTGATTTTTGCTTTTTACATTGCGTTTCTGAATATCCACCTAACCCAAAAGATATCTGCTTAGATACTATAACTTTTTTAAGGGAAAGATTTGTTGATCTAATTATAGGATTTTCTTGTCATACTCCTGATATTTATACAGCCTTTGCCGCAATTACATTAGGAGCTAATATTGTAGAAAAGCATGTAATACTTGATAAGAATGTTTCTTGCCCTGATCAATCTGTATCTATTGAATTTACACAATTAAAACAATTGGTTGATGGAATTAATGCAATACATTCTGGAAGAGGTTTTAGGAGGAATGTATTTGAAAATGAACTTGAAATTAAAAGTTGGGCTAGAAGAATATTAGTAGCAAAACATGATATTGGTGTTGGCGAAAAATTAAGTCAAGATAATTTAACAACCTTAAGGGCCGGTAATGGCATTTCTTCAGAGTATTACTTCCATTTTTTAGGTAAGACTGTAATTTCTGATATATATTCAGGTATGATTATTTCTAAACAAATGCTTAAAGATGAATAAAATTTTAGTTATTACAGGTTCACGTGGAGAATATGGTTATATTCGCCCTTTGCTTCAATATGCATTCTCATCAGAAAGTCAATTAAAGTGTGATGTACTTGTTACAAATATGCATTTACTCGATAAGCATGGATATAGTTTAAAGGAATTTGAAAATGATAATATTCCTGTTAAATATAAAATTGAAAATACTTTAGAAGGTAATACTGAAATAGGGATGTTAAAATCTCTTTTTCTTTTTGGTTTGAGTCTTACTGATATTCTGCGGAATGAACATTACGATATTATTTTATTAGCCGGAGATAGAGGCGAGCAACTAATTAGTTCAATAACAGGTTTTCACTTAAATATACCAATTTATCATATTCAAGCAGGAGAAAGATCAGGACATATAGATGGAATGAGCAGGCATGCGATTGCAAGATTTACACATATACATTTAGCAGCAAATAATGATGCGGCTAATAGATTAAAACAATTTGGAGAAGAGGTTTTTAGAATTAAAAATATAGGAGCACCGCAAATAGATGAATTGCTTACACTGGAAAAAACAGGTAATCAATTAATTGATGCAGATATAGGGGTAGAAAATTTTGATAAATATATTTTGTTTGTATATCACCCAGTTTCTGAAGATTGTTCTGATAACCATCAAGGATGCATCAATGCATTAAAAGCTCTTAGAGAAACAAATCAAAATATTGTTATTATTTATCCAAATTCTGATGCTGGATCGTATCGAATCATTAGAGAAATAGAGTCATTGAATTCAATTAATATTAAAAAATTTAGGAATTTAGAGCGAAACAAGTATTTATATTTGCTAAAGAATTGTTTATTTATTATAGGTAATTCTTCATCAGGAATTATAGAAGCACCTTTCTACAAAGTACCTTGCATTAACATCGGAAGGCGCCAGATAGGGAGATACAGATCGACTAATGTCATTGACACAGATACAAGCCTGGATAGCATAAGAGCATCTATAGTTAAAGTAAGAGATGTTGATTTTATTGAAAAAGTGAAAAATTGCAGCTCACCATATGGAGATGGTCAATCTACTGCAAAATTAATTGAATTGTTAATTAATCACAACACAACTCAGAAATTATTAGTTAAGGATTTGACATGCTAATTGTAAAAGGAGATAAATTGAAAGATTTTATTATACTTTCTTCGGTAAGTATAGCTGATGCATTAATGCAAATCGAGATCAACTCTCGAAGGGGTGTAGTTGTTATTTCTGATTCTAATAAAGTATTAGGATTCTTAACTGATGGAGATATTAGAAAATCTTTAATAAGAGGAATTCAGATTAATTCATCTGTTATTGATATTATTAACCATAACTTTAAGTCTATTCAATATGAACCCTTTGATTCTTTGTCAGAAAGGTTGTTGAAGATTTTTAAAGATTTTCCAGAAATAGAAATAATTCCTTTAATTGATAAACAAATGAATTTGATTGCCTTAGGAGTTAGAAGAGATTGAATGGATTTCTTGTCAACTAATAGTAGTGGTTTTTTTTCAAGCAGGATACCACTTGGCTTAATTAGGAAAATATCAACTAAAGTAAATAATCTATTAATAGATAGGAAATATTTATCTAATCAAGCATCCTCAGAATATATTGTATTTGATGAATTAAATAGATTAACGTATCTAAGTAATATTGAGAAAATCATTAATGTAGAAAAATTAAAAGAATATCTCTATGAGATAATTTGTGATATTACTGCTGATTACTTAGATTACAAAATCTCTACATCTGAGTTGCATGTAAGATGGCCAGATTGTGATCTAATACCTCCTCATCAGGATAATTTTTATCATTGCTTTGTTCAACCTTCAAGTTTTAAGGTTTTAGTCCCTATAGAACCTATCCCCAGTCAGAATGGATTTTTAAACTTTGCTAATGTCTCTCATGATCAGGAGGTTTTATTGCATGAGGCTTCTTCTGTTCCAGCTTTCTCTTCCTATATTCCTAAAAATATTATCTCTAAGTTAAATATTCAATGGAAATCTTATAAACTTGATTTTGGTGATATTAGTTGGCACTCAATAAACTCTATACATTTTGCGGATAGTAATTGCTCTGATAGAATAGGATATTTTCTTGTTTTCAGATTCGATCATGTTAAATCTCAGACTAATCAGGTTATGCAGAATAAGTATCAACTAGTATTTAAAAAGCATAAAAAATTATTAGAGGAAAAAAATAAATAATTTTGACAAAATCGAAATATTTGCTATTGTAAAATGAAATATAAATATTATTAGTTGTTTGAAATATGATAATTAATAGGATAAAATCAATTTTATTTAAGCCCTCGGTTATTATTTATCTTGATAGTTATAAAAGGGACATACTATTTGCATTTTCAGCTTAAGAGGATACTAGAGAAAAATTCTTTTTATGTATTCATTGCTTCTCGCAGGAATCTTTTACTTGCTTCATTAATTCTCCGACCTAAAGATATATTTCTTATCGGTCAGTTGGATATAGCACAAATCATATCAAAGCACATAAAAACTAATATTTATCTTGCTTTGTCAGAGTGTTGGGTAAGTAATAAATATGGAAATTTATTTTTCCCTTTAGATGATAAATACTATCGAGATTTTAAATATATTTTTCTTTGGGGGCATGACTCATTGGATTGGTTGACTAAATTTCGTCCAAAGGAAACTTCTTCTATTAAGTTGGTAGTCTCTGGGTTCCCAAAATCTAAATCACTTAGAGATATTAGAGTAAGTAATAAAGAAAATAGCTCAAAATTAAATATTGGCTTAGTAGGCAGGTTTTCACTTCTTAATGATCAATTTTTACGTTCACCAGCCCAGGCTTTGCTAGAGACTGGATCAGATTATGATCATTGTTTTCCAAGAGCTTTAGCTGAGGCTAAGCTTCTTAATTTATATATGCAAATTAAAAAAAATAATAAATTTTCCCAATATACTTTTTCTTTTAGGCCGCATCCTACAGAAAAGGTTGATACATATACTAACTATTTTGATAAAGTCTCTTTCAAAGAAGATATTTGTGAATGGTTAAGAAGTTTAGATTGTGTTATTGGTCCAGCTTCATCTGTAATATATGAATGCAATGCTGCTGGTATTCCATATTTCTGTACAGATACAATAACTGATTGTAAAGATGATACAGTGAAGGCTGAGCCCATTTTAGATAGATTTTATAAAATAGCTAATAATCCAGAAACTATTGATGATTTATTAGATCAATTAAGCAACTTGAATAATTTAACTAGACCAAAAAATAAAATGGAAAATTCTTATTCTTTAGGTAGTTTAATTGAATATAATGAAAATTCTATTAATGAAATTGCTGATTGTTGTTTAAATGACTTTTCAAGAGAAAAAGATTACTTTTTTCCTTTGAAATCTACTTTTCTAAAAATGATAGATACTTTATATATTATTTATCATCATTTATTTCGACCTCATAGACTTTGGTTAGACTTTTCTTTTTTGCATCATTCTAAGTATATAAAGTAAAAATGTTGATTTAAATGGATCTAGAGTATTAAATGTCATTCTAGCATCCTTTCCCAATAATTATATATTTCCCAGAATTATCATTAGTATATTTATCTCCAGTTAAAATATATTCTGAAGCGTAGTTTGTTTTTTGATTGGAAATAATCTGCTCATTTAATACACTGTTTGGATTTAATTTCCATTCCCAATTCTCATCTCTTATCCAAAATTCTGGATTTCTAAATTGATCCATTATATGATTAAAACCATTTTCTGTAATTCCTAGCCATTCAAAAAATAGATTAGAGTATTTTGGTTTTTTGTATATATAAGTCTCAACCAACTTCTTTGCTTCAGTTCTTGTTATATGATTTAATCTTATATCTCTGGAGCAATGGTCTATTACTTTTCCATAGCCATATTTAATGAATTTTATATAATCATGTAAATCATTATAGTTCCAACAATCTGTATTATTATATGTATCAAATGTTCTATTTTGTAATGTTGTTGCGTAATCATATAGCTTTATCATTTCCTCATGTTGCTTTCTAGAATCCCATCTTATGTAATTATTTAGATAAATTCCCCTTACACCTATTTGCTGAATTTCTATATCGTCTGGATATAAATATTGGCTAATATCATCCTCATCTATACAGTCGATTTCATCTATTAAATCTTCAGCTTCAAGACCCATAAGATCATGCTCTTTTCTATATTTTCTTGTCATTTCAACTGAGTCTAAATGGCTAAACATTCCTACTTGATCTACACCTTGATGTGCACCCCAAACTATTAGTGGTATTTTTAATCTAGTTGCTACTTGTACCGGGAAAACTGTTTGACCCGCTAGACAGTGCCAATAAATACTTCCTCTAAGCCTTAATGTATGTCTTGTGATTTTTTTTACTATATTTGGATTTACAGTTAAAGTGAGAATATCTACATCAAATAAATTCTTTAAATTTGCTAAATTTCTAATTCCAATCTTTGTATTATATTGTTTATTATATGTAACTAATAATGGATTCATACCATAGATATTTTTAATTTTGTGCACAATAAAATAAGAATCTGAGGCTCCTGAGATGGGTATAATACAGTCATAGTTTTTACCACTTTTAGACTTGTATACCTTTAATAAATTTCTTAATTCTTCATCCTTTCGTTTCCAGTCTATGATATCTTTTTCTTGATGAACTCTACATCCACTGCATATCATATTCTCATCAAATGTTATATTTAAGGGATGAATTGAGCTGTAAAGGCATTTCTTACAAGTTTTAATCATATTTTTGGTTTAGAATGTTTGATGTAATGAAGTTTAGAAAGTTCTGATTCATCTTTTTTCGTTAACCTTCCATCATCTTCAATTAATTTGTTTTCATATTTAAAATCCACATCATATCTTATTTTTAAATTTGAATTAATAATGGATTTTGCAATTGAAACACTATGTTCAGTAAAATGAAAATAATTAGCAGCGGCTATTCCATTTGCATTGGTTTCTAAAGCTACTTTAAGAAGATGTTGTGGTTTCCCAGCACCCCCACATGCAATAACTGGAATTTTTACTGCTTTATTAACAGTATTAATTAAATCAATATCATAACCACTTTTGGCACCATCTTTATCTACAGAATTAATCAATATTTCTCCAGCACCTTTAGATTCTAATAATCGAGAAAGATCAAATACTTTCTTTTTTTGTGTTTTCTGGTTCTTATATTCAAATACTTTATATTCGTTATTTTGTTTCTTTCCATCAATCGATGCCACAATACATTGACTCCCAAAAACTTCAGCAGCCCTACTAATTAAGTCACTGTCTGTATTTATTATATTATTTAAGGAGATTTTATCTGCTCCACAATTCATAAGTTCGTTGATTTGATTCAACTTTTTTATTCCTCCACCTACTGTAAGAGGAACTCTATTATATTTTGCAATTCTTTTTATTAACTCATAATTAGGTGATTGACTATGTTTAGATGCATCAATATCTAATAGAATTATCTCATCAATTCCCCATTCATTTAGAAACTCTACAGCTATTTCTGGTTTACCAACAGGTAAGTATTTTCTAAAACCAATACTTTGAACTACTATGTTATCAGAAATAATTAAAACAGCTATAATTCTTTTCTTTAACATATTTATAAACTTAGGAAATTTCTTAGTAAACGTAAGCCATTATTGCTGCTTTTTTCCGGATGAAACTGAACACCAATTATATTATTTTTTTTAATTATGGCACTTAATTCAGTTGGATATTTGAACGAAGCTAAATTATATTCTTTTGAACAACTATAATGGTAACTGTGGTCAAAATAATAATGGGAGTTGTTTTTTATATTATCAAATAATTTATGATCTTGTGCGAAAGATATTTCATTCCAACCGACATGAGGCACTTTTAATTTATTTTGAGATTTAATTTTAATCACTTTCCCAGGTATCCATCCAAGTCCTTTATGAATTCCATTTTCTTCTGAATATTCAGCCATTACTTGCATGCCAACACATATTCCAAGAATAGGAGTTGACTTATTTTTTACAACATCATCTAAAATTTTTGGTAATTTTGATTTCTTTAGGTTTTCTATACAGCTAGCAAAGGCTCCCACGCCAGGAAGTATTAGATAATTTGCTTCTACTATATCTTTTGGCGAGTTTGATATAATTACCTTTCTATAGTCTAAAGCTTTAATTGCACTTAGAATAGAGAAGGTATTACCTATACCATAATTTATAATAACGATATTTGGCTGTTTCATATACCCTTACCAACTTCAAAAATTCTTTCATATTTACCATTAGTTATTTTTCTGAATAATTTTTTATTTACAAATTTATCGGCAATACTCCAAAATTCATTTAATGAAATTTCTATATAATTACAAAAACTCTCTACAAGTTTTGGATCATAACTACCATCAAATCTATTTACAATTCTAATACCTTGATCTCTTGTCATCCTACCAGCTCTTATTTCTATATTAACAATATCTGTGGCTCTACCGAAACCAAACTTTAAGTATCTCATGTACATATTGGTATTTATAAAATCCTCATCTAACATGCTAATTCCATAATAATCTGGGTCAAGATTCGGATTGGGTTTTCGAAGTGACAAACCTCTTAAAGCAGCAAAATTGCCATTTATAAAATGAGAAAAGTCTTTCATAAAATAATCCATATATATTATTCTTAGTTTCGCCATCTTCATTTCCTGATCAGTTGGATATTTATATTGAAGTAATTGATTGGCCTTTATTCCAGCATCTAAAAGCCAATTTGCGTCCCCTCCAGACAATGTATTGCAGTATTTTAATTTTGATCCGTCATATGGTGTGTTCGAACTTACTCCAAGTTCACCAAGTGAGAGTGCAGGACTTTCTCCCCACCAGATTAAAGGAATTTTGTAAGCAATTGCCATCCTTGCAACACTAGCTGCTAATGCATGTTCAGTTGCTTTAGCCCAATTTCCATATTCTATAAATGCATATTTCATTGCTTTTTTCCAGGTTTTTGGTCCGCAAGATATATTTACGCAGTCGAATCCATTACTAATTAAATTACTAAGATTATCAACCCCAGCCATTGAAATTTGTTCAGGTGGGTAATTCATTGAGACTAATAAGGGTTTTAACTTGAACTTGTCTCTTATATGAAAAGCTTGTCTAGTACTATCTTTACCACCACTTACTCCTACTATGCAATTGAAACCATTACTAGTATTTTCAAATGCAAAATTTTTAATATTTTCTAGAGTGCTTTTTCGATCTTCCCAATCATATTCAATATAAATATCTTTTGCTTGACATGGTGGACAAATCCCATCTTCTGAAAATTTAATATTTGGCCTTGTATCGACGTTTAAGCATTTTTTGCAATAACGCATTAGGAAATATTAAAGGCTTTAATTATTTCACTTAAAATTACAGCATTCTTTGTTCTTATCAGCATTATAAATATAAATATAAATATAATTAGTCGAATTTATGTAAATGTGAGCCAAGAATAGCTGAAGTACTTAGGAATGAAGGAATATTTTGAATTACTGGATATATTAAACCACCTGCTTTTGAATAGTAAAAGTTTTTGTATAGATCTAAATCACTTTTAGAAATAGGACATATGTATTTAATATTTTGTTTGCCTTGAAAAGGTACTTTCTTTATGATTGTTAAACGAGTTGGATTAAGTGCATTGACTGAAATTCCAAAAGATTCATCTTTAATTACTTCATATCCTAATTCTTTGGCATGTTGCGATAGATTAATTACATAGCCTAATTTTTCCATTCTGTTCCTACCTTCATTCGTTGCATTTTTATAGTCAGGTTCTAATAGAACAAGATATTTATTTGTAACTCTATATAACTCTTCTAAAGCTTGTTTCTCTTTGCCACCATTGGGCTCTAAAGAGTGTGATGTGTAAACAATATCTATAGAATTTTCAGCTAATGGTATTTCAAATAAATTGGCATTGAATAAGTTTATTTTTAGATTAGATTCAATTGAATTTTTCAAGGAATATCTTACTCTTGACCATGAGAGATCAAATCCGTACATTTCTAGGTTTTTATTTTTGGAAATATTTTTCATTAGAGGACACATTATTGTAGCCTCTCCAACACCAACTTCCATAATACTTTGAAATTCCCCTAATCCATTAATTGTTTTTCCTATAGCGGATGAATATTCATTAATATATTTTATATTATTCTTAGCAAACTCTGTATAGGAACCAGATTGCAAGTCATAACTAATTAGAATTGATTCAAGTGTATTACTCCTTTTAATATCTTTTTTTAAGTATTGTGAGATATTAACTCCATTCTCATATAACTTTTTTAATTCAGCTATTATATTTAAGTTACTCATATGATACCTATCCTAGATTATAAGATATTATAGACTCCTAATCCATTGTATGGAGTGCTTTTCCTTTAATACATAAAACTTAACGGCCAGACCGGCTTATTAAGAAATAACTATTACTTCTTCTGTTTAAATTCAATTTTGTAAGGTAGTTGTTGGGCAGATAGGAATTAATTCGAAATGCGTTAATGCATAAAAAAATTACTTACTAAATGCATTATCTTCATTCAGTTCCGTTTCATGATATTTGAATTATTTTTTATAACGATCAAAACAAATCATGTAAAATGATATGATGTTGAAAATAGGTCGTATTTATTTTGTATATACTTTCAATATTTCCTAACTTCCTTAGCTCAGTAAGCCTCTCTAAAGATGGAGTTGTATTGTCAGCTACTTTAGAGGAAAGATATACTCGATTAAAAAATGATGGATGTTTTCCAAAAGAATCAATTAAATATTGTCTTTCCAATGCTGGGATTTCTGCAGATCAATCAGACTATATTGCTATTGCGGGTAAGTACACAAATCCTACATATTCGGTTACTAATAAAAGTATTTGGACTGTTGATGATTATATCAAGGAACAAAAGCAATATTGGATTCCTCGATTTTATGAAAATAAAAATTTTGATGATACTTTTATGCATTATGTAAATATGTTTAATTCATATATTAATTATGATGACTATCCAAATAATCTATACAGAAAAATGGTTGAAGGCGATAAAAAATTAATAGAAACTTTTTATAAAGATGTAGGAGTTTTTTATGCTGACTATCTTAATTTACCTTATGAAAAAGTTATTTATGTTGATCATCATAAGTGTCATGCTTATTATTCTTATATAACTTCTAACATGATAGGTGAAAAAGTATTAGCATTAACCGCTGATGGAATGGGTGATGGCCTTAACGCAACAATTGGTATATTTAATGAGTTTGGAGAATATGAAAGATTATATGAGACTGACCAATGTTTTATTGCAAGATTTTATAGATATGTAACATTGATTTTAGGAATGAAGCCTAATGAACATGAGTTTAAAGTTATGGGTATGGCTCCATATGGAAGAAGAAAGTATTCTCTTAAAGCAATTGATGTGTTTAATAATACTTTAGATGTTGAAGGGACAAAATTCATTTGGAAAAACAAACCTACAGATTCCTATAAATGGTTTAAGGACAGATTAGAAGGAGTACGTTTTGATAATATTGCATTTGCATTGCAAGCTTGGACTGAATCAATATTAACTAAATGGGTATTTAATTGTGTAGAAAAATATAATATAAATAATGTTGTTTTTTCTGGTGGAGTATCAATGAATATTAAAGCCAATGGACATATAGCAGAGTTAGAAAATATAAATAATTTTCATGTAGGTGGATCAGCCAGTGATGAATCAATGGGTATAAGTGCTGGTTTATGTCTTTACAATGATCTTCAGATAAAGAATAATATAAAAGCTAAACCTAAGAAACTTGATACATTATACCTTGGGCATGAGATTGGAATTGAAGAAACTATTGATTCTATTAAATCATTAGATCTTAATGACTATAAAATAATAACTGATCCATCAAATATTATTTTAGCTGAATATTTGAGCAAAGGTCTTGTACTTGCCCGTTGTATAGGAAGGATGGAGTTTGGTCAAAGAGCACTTGGAAATAGATCTATTATTGCAAATCCTCAAGATTTAAGAATTAAAGAGAAGATCAATAAGTCAATTAAAAATAGAGATTTTTGGATGCCGTTTGCTCCTGTTATATTGGATACTTTTGCTGAAAAGTACTTAATTAATCCAAAAGGGCTTGATAGTTCTTATATGACAATTGGAATGAATACAACAAAGGAAGGTTTTTTAGCTATGTCAGCAGCATGTCATCCTGCTGACAAATCTGCTCGACCTCAAATTTTAAATAGAAATGCGAATCCAGAGTTGTATGATTTAATTAATACTTTTGCTTTAAAAACTAATATTGGGGCATTATTAAACACTAGCTTTAACTTACATGGGTTCCCTATCGTTCGTAGTGCGAGTGATGCTATTTATGTTTTACAGAATTCTGAGCTTGATGGATTAATACTTCCAGGTCATTTAATTTTAAGAAAAAATATTGATTATGAATGATTTTATTATTGATTACTATAAAAATAGTAAATCAAGGCTTGATATATTAGAAATAGTTTCTGAAGAAATTAAGAAAAGATTATCTGAAATTAATAAAAATATTCGATTAGCACCCGCAATGTATAAATATTTGCTACTTGAGTATCTTTCAGATCTATGCTTAAATATTTATTTTTCTTCTCTTAATAAAGTTAACCAAACGAATATAACTTTCACGGAAATACATTTATTTGCATCTATATCAGATACACTTAATTCTTTACATACATCAAAAAAATATAATTTAATTATACGTTCTATTCTTAAATCTCATTCGAGTGATGAGATAAAAGAAATTTTAAATTTAATTTCTTATAAAATTATAGACACATCTATATTAGCTCCTAAATTTCATAATAATCCATTAAATTATTTTTCAAAGAATAAATTATATTTGGGCTCGATAGGTTTGAAATTTTTAGAAAAGTTTTTGGTCTTTATTAAACTATCAAGAATTATTTCAAAAATTTCTTT
>PBFJ01000043.1 GCA_002718715.1 bacterium | reverse complement strand
TTAGGATCAATATTATTAATGCAATATTTTAACCAAGCAGAAAAAGGTATACTTCGATTTATGGTAAAATCAAGGCAACCTAATTAATTTATCTTGAGAAATATAAAAATATTAAAATCTATCTATAAATTATATCCAAAGAATATTAAAGGAATAAGTATAGTCTCACTAATAACTGGTATTTCAGATACTTTATTAATTTATTTCTTATCAAAAATAATTATTTCAATTGATAGTCAATATTCTAGTGGTTCATTTTCTCAACTTTTATACCCCTTATTAGCTATACTCTCTATTGCTATTAGATATTTTTCATACAATTATTCTATTTTTCTTGCATTTGACTTAGGGAAAAGGATATCAAACTTATTTGCTAAATCTATTATAAAATCAGATTATAGAAATCTAGTAAATATCAGTGAGAAGAGGCTTCTATCTGTTGGTTTGAATGATTGTAACTCTATTATTTTTGGAGTCCTATTGAGTTTTTGTACAGTGATATCTGTATCAGTTACGCTTTTAACAATTTCAATATATTGTATTTATCTTAATCCCAAAGCATTTTTTGCTTTAATTATAATTTCACTTTTTTTGATATTAATAGCACGAAAGTATGCCAAACATGGGAAATTGGTTGGTGAACAAATTTTAATTCAACAAGAGGAATATATTAATAATCTAAAGTCTATATATAATAATGCAGAAATAGCAAATGGCCAAGGGATAGTAAAACCTCTTCTCAGTGTATTCGGTAAGACAACTGATCTATATAGAAATGCTCAGTCTCAAAGTGTTTTAATTAGCTTCAAAACAAAAACAATAGGAGATATATTAATCCCTGTTTTCTTTCTTGCGTTATCTTTATTTAATTCTTCTAATGGAATATCTAATTTAAATGTAGTTACCATCAGTTATATGCTAGTTCTTTTACGTTTATCAGGTCCTGTTCAACAAATGATAAGTGCACTAACCTATATTAGCGTTTACTCTATTTCTATTCGTAATGTGTTAGATACAATATCTATACTAAAGAGATCAAATTCATCCTCAGGTATTATTAATCATACTCTAGCGGAAACAAATAAATTAGATCAAGATTCTATTTATGAGATGAATAATATTAAAGTTTATAAGGATTTAAATAACGATAAAAACAAAGAGCTTATTTTATCCATAGATGATTTACGAATATCTAAAAATGAATTTATAGGGTTTTCTGGACCTTCTGGATCAGGGAAGTCAACACTTTTAAGGCTTTTAACTGGCTGTATAACAATTGATGATGGATACTTTTCTCTAAATCCAGGCTTAATTTCGATTGTTACTCAAAAGCCTTTATTCACTTTGCAAAATTTTGAAGATGAAATTAAATTATATAGTAGGAAAGATTTTATTGATTTCAATGAGGTAGATAGACTTAGAAAGAGATTAAATCTTTCTGATAGATTTTCAAACCTAGAAGAACTTTTAAATACCCAACTTAGTCAAGTCACAAGTGACTTAAGTGGAGGACAATTGCAAAGGTTAAGTATAATTAGAGCACTTGTTTCTGGCTGCGATACATTAATCTTAGATGAACCTACAAGCGGACAAGATAAACAAAATGAACTTTCTATTATATATGAGTTGTCAAACTGGGAAGGCACAGTCATAATAGTTTCCCACTTACAATCTACTCTCTGTCACTGTGATAGAGTCATTTTCCTAAAGGATGGTAAAATAGCAAAAATTTAATTGAGAAAGTTTCCATTGAATGGATTTCACTAGTTCAGCTAACGATTTTTATTCAATCGAGATGACAACAGTTGTTGGTTGCGCTAGACAATGTAGTTACTGCCCACAAGATAATCTTAGTAAAGCCTGGTCAGAGAAGAAACCAGAAGAGAGAAAAGTAAGACTAATGACTAAGGAAATCTTTACTAGTATGCTTAATTTGCTTCCAAAAAATATTTATATTTATTGGACAGGTTATGCAGAGCCAATGCAGGCTCCAGATTTCCATACGTTTGTAAAGGAAGCCTCATCAAGAGGGATAAGAGGTGAAATTTCAACAACCTTGCATACAAATAATGATGAAAATATATATGCTCTAGCTGATAGAAAACATCTTGACAAACTATCTCTTCATCTCCCGGATCAAAAGGGTTATATGAAGTCAGTTGTAAATGATAAATTTTTTGAAAGGTTAGATTTTGTAGTAAGAAATTGTTTAAAAGAAGGAGATCTAATTCATTTTTTTGGACCTTTGAATAATGACATAATTAGTTTCCTGAAAGAGCCTCAATATAGAACTTATTTGGAAGGTGTAAAAGTTGATGAAATACCTATGGATGATGTAGATGCTTTAACAAGTAGAGCAGGGAATATAGAAACGGCCAATACAACCTATCATTCATCAAAGGTATTTTGTGCTGCAAGACGACTTAGACAACCTGTAATTCTTCCTAATGGAGATCTCTATATCTGCTGTATGGATTATTCTTTAAGTGCCCCATTAGGAAATATTTTCAAAAGTAACTATGTTGATATAATTGAAAATAATATAAAATATTTCAGAAAATCTCAACCCGAAATATGTCATAAATGTGAATGGGCAGAACCAAAATCAATGAGGAAGAGTTCCCTACTATACGTAAAATCATTGCTTAAAAAGTAAATAATTGTTATGTGTAGTTTCTTTTTCTCAAATAAAAACCTTAAAAGTATTAAAAATTTACTAAGTGAAGATTACTATAATAAACTAAGAGGTCCTAACATAACTAATATTTTAGAACATAAAGAAATTATTTTATTACATAATCTTCTTTCGATGTCAGAAGATTTTTCACCACAGCCTAAACTCAAGAATAATTGTATATTATTATTTAATGGAGAAATTTATAATAATGATATTAAGAAATACAAATCTGATACTGATTATTTAATTGACTTATTAATTAATGAGGGTGCTTTGGGATTAAAAAAAATAAGAGGCGAATTCGCGCTTATTTTTATTAATATTGAAAAATCCACAATTTTAGTTGCCAGAGATACTTTTGGTACGAAACCCTTAAGTTATGTACATGATGGAGAAAAGTTATTATTTTCGACATTGCCACCTCTATTATTTAAATTTGGGTATTCAAAGGAAGTAAAGGAATTTCCTGTAAATAAATTTATAGAATATGATTTAGACAATGCTTCTATTCTAAAGGAAGAAACTTTACATCAATTCAATCTTAATCAAGAGATTGATTCTTTTGATGAATTTGAAAATATACTTAGAGAAAGTATTGAATTAAGATGCAGAGAGCCGAGAGAAAACTCAATCTTTAGTGGATTGAGTTCAGGGTACGATAGTGGAACGATTCATTTAATGATAACGCAACTAAACAAATCATGTAAATTTTATACAGTTGGCAATAAAGAAAATAATAAAATAATAAATGAAAGAGTGAAATTATCTCCTAAAGTAGAACATAAAAAAATAAACATTGGTTTATTTAGTAAAATGAAAATTAATAGCCTAAGTAAAAAGAAGCTGTTTAAATTTAATTCTCTAATTAAAAGTGACCAAGGTGACTATAATGAATTTGACTTGGACATGAGAAATGATAATGGAACAAGAAAATTTTTAATTCTTTGTAATTGTGCTAAGAAAGATAAAAAGAATATCTTTTTAAGTGGAGTTGGCCCTGATGAAATATTTTCTGACTATGGTCATAAAGGGAAAAGATATTATCCTCACAGTAACTTTGGTGGCTTATTCCCATCTGATTTGAATAAAATATTTCCATGGGGTAGTTTCTTTGACTCTTCGATGAGAACTTACATAAATAAGGAAGAATATGTTGGTGGCTCATTTGGAATGGAAATTCGATATCCATTTCTAGATATAAAACTTATTCAATCTTTCTTAAGTTTAAAAGCTGAATTGAAAAATTCAAACTATAAAGCACCACTTCATCATATTTTAGAAAAATACTCATATCCCTTTGAAAAGAATATAAAAAGAGGCTTTTAATATATATGCTAAATAAAAATATATTATGTATATGCGAAGGTGGATTAGCCAACAGAATTGCTCATCTTAACAGTTGTTCAGTATTATCAAAGGAATTAAATCGTAATTTATTTGTTCTTTGGGAGAGAAATCGTAGATGCAATATTAATCTATCTGACTTAACTAATAAATTTTATACATTAGGAAATATTGAAAACCTTACGGAAACCAACATTTATGGAAGTAGAGAATCAATTGATACTTCAATAAGATTATATAAAAGTGCTCTCCTAAAGCATTTATATAAAATTTCGAGATTCAATATTAAAGAATTTGATTTTACAATATTCAACAACTCTCAAGAATTTATTTGCACTTCATCAAATTGGTTCTTACCAGACTACCTTGCTAGAAAGTATGAGGTAGATTTATCATTGGATCAATTCTTTTCAAGTACAAATCCAATAATAAATAATACAGTAAATAAATTAACCTCAAAACTTAATATCAGGGATCTAAATGGATACCATGTAAGACTTACAGATTTTGCTGTTAATAAATCGAATCAAGATAAACTATTCTCTAAAATCAAGGAAATAGATAAGCCGACCTTTTTAGTTAGTGATGATAGATCATTTTTAGAGAAATCCTCTGAAATGAATCCTAAAATTATAGTTAGAATAGCTAGCGATTATCCTAAGAAAAACAATCAGTTTACTGGTTGGAGAGATAATATATATACATCACCAACGGCTACGATTGAAGGTATAATTGATATGATTTTACTATCTCGAACAAAAGAAATCTTTAGCTATCAAAAAAGTACATTTTCTCTACTTGCTCGTAGATTAAATTTATTAAGAAAATGAAAATAGCCGTAGTAACAAGTATCTCAGGAGGTAAAGAGAAACTTCCATTTATCAATAAAATAGAAAATATTAACTATTTTTCTTTTTTAAATAAAAAAGATTTTAATACTGCATTGAATAGCGGATGGGATCCTATAGAAATTCCATCATCAACCTTTTATAATAAATTTAAACATAGAAGGGAAGCTAAAATTGCAAAAGTTCTTCTACCATATTTACTTCCTAATTATGATGTTTATATTTGGCATGATCCATATTGTGAATTAAAACAAGAGCTTATTGAATTAATTTATCAATCTGATATTAACAAATATGATGTTTTATGTTTTACTCACAGATTCAGAAAAAATCCTAGTGAAGAAATTTTTGAATGTTTAAAAGCTCGTAAGGATTCTTTTTACAAACTTTGTTCCTACTGGATAGAATTAAAAAAAAGGGGACACACAAAACTTCCACTCTACGAATTGACTTCATTTGTACTTTTCAATACGCCTGAGGTTAGAAAATTATCTCTTTTATGGTGGGAAGATATTTGTAGGTTTTCATCTAGAGATCAACTATCATTTCCTTCATCTGTAAAAAGATCCGGATGTAAGAATTTTATACTTCCTGGGTATGCGAACGGCATCGAATTTCGTCACGGTGAATCATGTAATATGTTTATACCTCAAGTTAGAAATCATTTTGTCTAAACATATCCTAACCATAGGATTGATAACTTATAATGGTGCTAAAACACTCAGGAATACACTTGATTATATAGATGATTTATTAAATAGTAATAATAAATTTTACTGTTGCATTTCAGATGATGCTTCGACTGACGACACCTCAAAGATATTAAAAGATTTTAAAATAAAGAACCCATCACAAGTGTCTCTTTATATTCAAAAAAAAAATATTGGGATATTAGAAAATTATAAATTTGTTTTAGATAAATCAGAAACAGAGTATTTTTCTTGGCTATCACAAGATGATTTTCATGAAATTAATTGGTTCAAAACATTAATTGATGAATTAGAAAATAAGAAGTCATCCAATTGTGCTATAGGTGATATCAAAGCTATTTCATTAACTTCAAGAAGTAATATTAAACTATCAGATTACGACCTAAATCCAGCTCCTTGGTTGTTTAAACGATGGCCTAATGATTTACATAGATTATTATTCTTCTTAACACCTGGTCCTCTAGGAAAAGCTAATTTCTTATATTCATTGTTCAGACTAAGATATTTGAAGAGAAAACTAATAATGACATTCGATATGTTAACTGGAAATGGGTATAGTGATTATGCATTTGATTCTTTGCTTTCATACTATATAATTCCTGGCTCAAATATAATTTTTAATAGTAGTGTCAAGATGTTTAAATATATGAATATATCTACTACTGGAAATTTTATCAGTCAAAGACCAGAGTTCAAAAGTAAATCATTTATCTTAACAAAAATCAAAATAATTAAGCAAGAAGTTCTTTTAAAAAGACATTTAATGTTTACTCCTAATCATTTAAAAATATTTTTAATAACACTGTCTCCTCTATCAGTAGCGATCAATGTTATTTATTTATGCTATAAAAAGCTATTTTTTACAATCTCTAATTTTCTTAAATAAAATATTATAATTTGATTCATTAATGATATAATTCAGAAAGAACTCATGATTTTAAAAAAATAATTTATAAAATATGCTGAGTAGAAACTTAAAAAAATTAATCCAAAGTTTTCCAGACTTTCCTAAAGAAGGAATACTTTTTAGAGATATTACACCTATTTTTTCAGACCCTAGGGTCCATTCTGAACTTATTAAGAAAATTTCTTCCTATAAATTTATTCGTGATTCAGATGCGATCCTGGCAATCGATGCTCGAGGATTTCTTTTAGGCTCTGCCGTATCAATAGAGCTGTCAAAGCCCCTTATCCTTGCTAGGAAACCAGGCAAATTGCCTGGTGAGTTAATTACACACTCCTATGAACTTGAATATGGAAATAATTCATTATCAATACAAAAGGATTCGATAGCTAAATATAAATCTTTTTCTATAATTGATGATCTATTGGCCACGGGTGGAACAGTCGAATGTGTTTCAAAGATCTTATCTTCGGTGGGTAAAGAAGTGGCAGGTCTTTCAGTAATTATTGAATTAAATGATCTAAAAGCCAGATCAAGATTACCTTTTGATATAACTTCTGAAGTGACTTATTAATCATTATCCTATTCTAAAGATTTATTGATATTCAATAAATCCCTTTTGAGTGATCTTATTAAAATCTCAATCAATTTAAAAGATGAATTTTCATAAATTCTTACAAATTCCGAAAAACTATTAGCTGCTTCCTCATCAGCACTATCTGAAATAGTTCTAATTATTATCCAATCAATATTTTCTTGAATAGCAACTTGAGCAAATGCTGCTCCTTCCATCTCTACAGCATCAAGGTCTGGAATGTTTATTGAAAGATTCTTCAAAAGCAACTTATCGGATATGAAAGAATCTCCTGTAGCAATAATTCCTGTAGATACTTTACCAAATAATTTCAAATCAAAGTTTTCTGTAGCCTGTTGAATTGCCTTTCTTGCCCAGTTGATTAATTTACGTTTAGGCATAAGTTTCTTTTGATTCAAAGCAGGAATAACATATCTTTCGAAGAGCGGTCTTGCATCCATATCGTGTTGAATAACTCCAGAAGGGATAACAATATCCCATTGATTTAATTTGCTGTTAACTGCACCAGCTACTCCAGTAAAAATAAGCAAATCTATAGGACTATTAAGTAAATTTGAGCTTAAAAGTCTAGTAGTTGCTCGAGCCGCACTAACTTTTCCCCATCCACTCCAAGCTATTGATAAATTAATCTTAATTTTTTCACTAACTTCAACTCCATTCCACTCACCACTATAGATAGTTAAATCTCCAAATTCGACTTTTATAGTATTTTTTAAATTTTCAAGAGTCTTCCCTATCTCTTCAGGCATAGCAGCCAAGATTCCTATATGAATGTTATTTCTCATAATGTGTTTAACATTCTAATTATCAAACATTTAATAATTGAATTTATAGTAGGTCTTTTAAGATTATTGGTTATTATCAAGATTAATAGTTGATCTTTTTCTTAACATATAGCCATATATACATATAATTATAATAATTCATGCAAATTCATGCTCAAAATACTATTAACAGGAGCATATGGTCAACTTGGACAATCTTTAAGAGACTCAATACCAAATGAAATTGATCTTATAAGTTTTTCGAAACAGGATTTAGATCTTTCTGATATTCGTGCTTGTGAACATATCGTAATGAAACATAAACCAGATTGGGTTATAAATACCGGGGCTTATACAGCAGTAGACCTAGCAGAGATAAATCGATCCAAAGCTTTTGCTATTAATGCAAAAGCACCAGAGATGCTTTCCAAATCCCTCAAGAAAATTGGTGGAAAATTACTACAAATAAGTACTGATTTTGTTTTCGATGGCAATCAAAGTATCCCTTATAAACCTTTAAATAAATTAAATCCATTAAATGTATATGGAGCAAGTAAAGCTGAAGGTGAATTTCAAGCACTTAAAAATTTAAATACAAAAATAATTCGAACCTCTTGGTTGTATGGAGTAACAGGAAAAAACTTTTGTCTTACTATGATTAACTTACATCGATCGAAGTCACTTCTAAATGAAGAAATCAATGTTGTCTCAGATCAAATAGGATCTCCAACCTCAACAGTAAGTCTTGCAAAAGCCTGTTGGAAAATAATTCAATTAGAGAGAGCTAGCCCCTCTATAATGCATTGGAGCGACTGTGGTTGTTCAAGTTGGTATGATTTTGCAATTGCAATAGGTGAATTGTCTGAATCTATAGGACTAATTAAAAAAGCTGCTAAAGTTAATCCCATAAAAAGTTCAGAATTTATAGCTAAAGCTACTCGTCCTTCATATTCAATATTAGACTGTACAGAGACGTGGGATATTCTTAATTACAAGCCTAATCATTGGCATAAAGAATTAAGAAATATCCTTCAACTGATATATAAAGGCAAACAATCTTTGGATTGATTTTTAAGTGTAGGATATTTTCTGTCTTTAATTGAGAGGATAGGTTGATATTCTTTATCTAAATCTGGCCATGATATATTTAGTTCAGAATCATTCCAAATAATCCCATTTTCTGACGAAGGATCATAATAATTAGAACAAAGATAGCAAAAATCAGCAACTTCACTTAAAACTAAATATCCATGCGCAAATCCAGCTGGGATCCAAAGCTGTTTATGCGAACAATCATCAAGTATTACGCCAACCCACTCACCAAAGGAAGGAGAGCCTCTTCTAATATCAACTGCAACATCAAATACTCTCCCTGAACTACATCTTACAAGTTTACCTTGAGGATTAACTAACTGATAATGTAAACCTCTTAAAACACCCTTTTCACTCCTAGATTGATTGTGCTGAACTAAATTTGGCAGCCCTAAATCTTTATGCAAGCTTACTCTGGCAGTCTCTACAAAGAACCCCCGATCATCACCAAAGACCTTAGGTTCCAATAATAAAACCTCTGGGATTTTTTGCTTAATAATTTTCATTTTTTAGTTAATAAAGGCTCCCGCCATGATTCATTCTCTATGAACCATATAATAGTTTTTCTTAAACCATCAATAAGCTTCGTATCAGGTTCCCAACCAAGTTGTTCAGAAATTCTTTTAGGATTTATTGAGTAACGTTTATCATGACCAGGTCTATCTTTTACAAAAGTCATTAGATTTCGACTAGGGTTATTCTTTTTATTAGGAAGATATTCATCCATTAAATCACAAATTAATTGAATAAGTTGTAGATTACTAATCTCATTTTTACCACCAATACAATATGTTCGACCTGGATTAGAATTTAATAAGATAAGCTCCAAAGCTTTACAATGATCCTCAACAAACAACCAATCTCTTATATTTAATCCGTCACCATATATGGGTATAGGAATATTTCGAATAATATTCGTCAAGGTTAATGGTATTAACTTTTCTGGGAATTGATAAGGACCATAATTATTGGAGCAATTGCTAATTATTACTGGCATGTTATATGTATGAAACCATGACATCGCAAGATGATCGCTTGAGGCTTTACTTGCTGAATACGGGGAACGAGGAGAATATGAAGTGTTTTCATCAAAAGGAGGATCATTTTTATCGAGGCTACCAAATACTTCATCAGTACTAACATGTAAAAATCTCCATTCACTGGGTTGGCCAGATGAAAGCCAATAATCTCTGAAAGATTCAAGTAAAGAAAAAGTTCCTAAAATGTTTGTAGTAATAAAATTTGAAGGTTTAGATATTGATCTATCGACATGACTCTCAGCAGCTAAATGTGCAAGATGGGATACTGAATACTTTCTCAGTATCTCTTTAACAAGCTTGTAATCATTAATATCACCTTCTACAAAATTTATTTGCTCAGATTTTATTAGAGGGTCTATTGTTTTTATATTGCCTGCATAGGTAAGAGAATCAAGAACCACTAATTGGTCAGAAGGATGGCGAGATGCCCAATAATTAACAAGATTGCCTCCTATAAACCCTGCCCCCCCAGTAATGAGAATACTTCTGCTCAATTTCAATATCCCTCCGTCATAATATAATGTACAAGAATTCAATCTAAAGCATTGTCGAATAGAAAAGGCATAATTCTTGCAGGAGGGAGTGGGACTCGATTGCATCCCATCACTATCTCAGTAAGTAAGCAACTATTACCAGTTCATGATAAACCTATGATCTATTATCCTTTAACAACATTAATGCTCATTGGTATCAAAGAAGTTTTAATTATAACCACCCCTAGAGACGTAAGTGCATTTAAAAATTTATTAGGAGATGGAAGTCAATTTGGTATGAAATTTGAATATAAAGTTCAATCAAGTCCTGATGGGATTGCTCAGGCATTTTTAATTGCTGAGGACTTTTTAGACGATTCTCCAGCGACTTTGATACTTGGCGATAATCTTTTTCATGGTGATTTATTATCTATATTAAAGTCAAGTGATAAAGACAAAGAAGGTGCTACATTATTTGCTTATTCAGTTAATGATCCTGAAAGATATGGTGTTATTGAAATTGGAGAAAATAATTTAGTTAAAAGTATTGAAGAGAAGCCTAAAATGCCAAAAAGTCGATATGTAGTGACAGGTCTATATTTTTATGATAATACAGTAATAAATAAAGCTAAGTCCATTAAAAAATCCAAAAGAGGAGAATTAGAAATAACTGATCTAAATAAATTATATATGCAAGAAAATAAACTTAAGGTACAGATTTTGGAAATGGGTACAGCTTGGCTTGATACTGGGACTTGCGACTCTTTGCATGAAGCCTCTAGTTACATACGAACTCTTGAACATAGGCAAGGAATAAAAGTTGGTTGTCCTGAAGAAATATCATGGAGGCAAGAGTGGATAAGCAATGATCAACTTAAACTTTTAGCTCAGAGTTATCCAAAAAGTGGATATGGAGATTATTTAATGCGTCTTGTAAATGAATTAAACTACCAAAAGAAATATTCAAATTAAAGCTTAAAAATAGATGAATAAAATAAACAATAATCATGATAGAAAGAGTAAAGGTAAAATCATTATTAAAATAATTGGCGGACTCGGGAATCAACTTTATCAATTCTTTTCTGCTTATTCAATTGCAGAAGCTCTAGGCCTTGAATTATGCCTAGATATAAGTAAATATAATAAATATAAAACGCATAAGTATGAATTAGAACCTATTATAAAAGAATATAAACACAAGATCTATAGTCAATCCAAATTTCATTGGCTAAATCCCTTATTTTTCTCAAGAAGGAAATCAAAAACAATTGGTTATGAACCAAGAATAATAAGGGATGCTAGAAGAAGGAATATATATCTTGATGGATATTTTCAAAGCTTATACTACTTTAATAGTTTTTTACCTAATATCAGAAATAATTTTTCTAAATTAGAAAATAGCTTGTCAGATTCATCAAAAAGTTTATATGATATTATAACCAATAATGATGTAACAGCAATTCATATAAGAGGTACAGATAAGCTTATATCATCTACTAATCTAAGAATTTATGGCGAAATATCCAAAGAAAAGATTGAGTCTATTTTAGAGAAATTTAAAATTAATTATCCTGAAACAAAATATCTATGTTTTACTGATGATGACAATTATGCACACACAATATTAAAAGATAAAAATATAAAATATACTATTGCAAGCAATAAAAGTCGAAAACCTTGGGAAGATTTATTTTTGTTGAGTGCTTGTAAAAGAAAGATACTTTCAAACAGTACTTTCTCACTTTGGGCCGCTTATCTATCTAACCATAATGAGGAAAATGTATATATTCCGCACCCATTCTATAAACTCCCTTATCACTTTTCTGTAGCGGGCCACAAAGACTCATCAAACTTTATGCTACCTAATTGGAAAGTATTCTAAAAACTAATAACTTACTTAATATAAAGTTGAATTAATATTGATTTAAACTGATAATAAAGACCTCGAGATAGGTTCATACTTAATCTATAATTAAAAAAGTTGTACAGATCACTAGAATAAAAATTTAACAAAAGAAAAATAATGCATGTTAATCCAATCAAAGTAAATCTAGTTACTGGTGGAGCTGGTTTTCTAGGCTCACACTTGATAGATCGTTTAATGAATGCAGGAGAAGAAGTAATTTGTATTGATAATTTTTTCACTGGGCGCAAAGCAAATATCTCAAAATGGATGTCTAATGCGAAATTCGAATTTATTAGACATGACATTACAGATCCTATCCAGGTTGAGGTGGATAGGATCTGGCATTTAGCATGTCCCGCCTCTCCAGTTCATTATCAAAATAATCCTATAAAAACCGCTAAGACTAGTTTCCTTGGGACTTATAATATGCTTGGATTAGCCAGAAGAGTAAATGCGAAAATTTTATTAGCTTCTACAAGTGAAGTCTATGGTGATCCAGAAGTCCATCCGCAACCTGAAAGTTATAGAGGTTGTGTGAATACAATTGGTATTAGAAGTTGTTATGACGAGGGTAAAAGAATTGCTGAAACTCTTTGCTTTGACTATAAACGCATGCACAATATCGATATAAAAGTAATGAGGATATTTAACACCTATGGGCCTAGAATGTTGCCTGATGATGGTCGAGTTGTAAGCAACTTTATAGTTCAAGCATTAAAAGGAGAACCATTAACTATCTTTGGAGATGGTTCCCAAACAAGAAGTTTTTGTTATGTTGATGACTTAATTAATGGAATGATAAATATGATGAATAAGGATGAAACTGGGCCAATAAATATAGGTAATCCAGACGAATTCACTATCATGGAATTAGCTAATCTTATTAGAAAAAAAATAAACCCTAATCTTGACTTTGTTTTCAAGCCATTACCTCAAAATGACCCTCTCCAGCGACAACCTGTTATTGAGCTTGCAAAAGACAAGCTAGAGTGGGAACCATCTATAAATCTTTCTGAGGGGTTAGATAAAACTATTTCTTATTTTAAGAAGAGTATTACATAATGATAGAAAATAGTTAACTAAAAAAAACTCTAAATATGAATAAGAAAGAACAACAATGGAATGAGACCTACTTAGTTGGATTTGGTAAGCATGCAAAAAATAAATTATTACCTGCATTAATAAAAACAAATCCAAACAATATTTCTATAGTTACTAAAAAAATAATTGACACGAATCAAATCAATCATTGTTTTGAGAGCATCGATGAAGCACTTAAGAATGCAAGCAAGAAAAGTCTTTTTATTTTATCAAGTCCGCCTAATTTACATTATAAACAAGCCGTTAAGATATTAAATGCAGGGTTTGATTTAATGGTAGAGAAGCCAGCATTTCTATCAAAAGAAAAACTTAAAGAAGTTCAAAATATTTCCAAAAGAAATGGATGCCTATTAATTGAAATGTTTATGTATATGGAAAATGATTCATTTAAAAAGTTAACTAATATCATAAAAACGAAAGCCAACCATATATCAAAAATATATTTTGATTTCATAATCCCATCTGTACCAAAGAATACCTTCAGGAATGAAAGCTCACTTGATACATCCTTACTTGCAGATATGGGTTGCTATCCATTATCTTTTCTTTCATATGCAGAATTGGGAAAAAATTTAAATTTCACTATTAAAAAAAGATTTATTAACGATAATCATCCATTTTTCTTGATAGAAACGAAATGTCAATCAATTAATATAAGCATAGGATGTGCAAAGGAATATAAAAACAAAATCAAAATAGATTTCGTTGATAATTCATCTGTTGAGTGCGAACGTTTTTTTTATGGAGTTCCATCCGAAAAGGAAATCAACTGGGAAATAGAGGGAAAGTCTTTCAATGAAAAAATATATGAGAAAAATGCTTTCGAAAAATTATTTCTCAGAACTCGCGAAAGTTGGAGAAAAAGTCAACTGGTTAGATTCGAAAAAATGATTACTATCACAGATAATTTAATTAAACTTGGTAATTTTCTAGAAATCTATTAATTCATATATAAATCAGAAAATTTTAGGTGCCAATGTGAGATAATAAATTTAAATATGAATTTCAAGAATGGAATTAAATCTACCTGATGACTCAACAATATATAGAAGAATAGAAAGAGACTCAGATAAAAGAGGTTCAATAGTATCCATTGTTGATCACCCCATTCAAAACGTATCGCTAATAGAAAGTAATCCAGGCAGTCACAGATCAAACCATTATCACCATAAAGATTTTCATTTTATGTACGTATTAGAGGGAGAGATAGACTATTTCTTCAAACCTTTAGATTCAGAAAATGTTTCTTATTTTAAGGTTAAGCAAGGTGAAACAATTTTATCTCCACCCAAAGAAATTCACTCTTGTTATTTTCCTGTCTCAACTCTTTTAATAGTTAGTAGTGGTTTCCCAAGGGACCAAAAAACCTATGAAGCAGACACTCAAAGAGTAGAATTTATTAACGATTCAAATGTAAAAGATATGATTAGAAAATATGGTTTCAACTAGTTCCTATAAAGAAATAACTAAATGTAGGCTTTGTAAATCTGCCGATATTTCTTCAATAGTTGATTTTGGTAATATCCCGCTGGGGAATGACTTACAAACAAATCAATCATTAGCTTTAAAGACACAAGCATATCCTCTGTGCATTAATAGATGTTCTTCGTGCGAGCATTTTCAACTAAGTGTATCTGTCAATCCTGAAAAACTATACGCGACAAACTACACCTACCTAAGTGGGATTGGGAAAAGCTTTGTTTCTCATCTAGAGACATATTCGGATTGGGTTTGCAAAGAATTTTCGTTAGGGAAAAATTCTCTAATTGTAGATGTAGGCTCTAACGATGGAACTTGTTTAAAATTTTTTAAACAAAAAGAATGCAAAGTACTTGGAGTAGATCCTGCAACTTTACCCTCAGAAATAGCTAACAAAAATAATATTCCAACGATAAATAGTTTTTTTAATGATGAAACAGTCGATTATATAATAAAAAAATATGGTCAGGCAGACTTTATTACGAGTCATAATGTATTAGCTCATGTTTATGACTTGAGAAATGTTTTTGCAAATATATTTAGATTATTAAAGTATCAATCAACATTCATTTTTGAGATAGGTTACTTTAGAATGGTGTTAGAAAATGATTGTTTTGATACTACTTACCATGAACATCTCGATTACCATCATGCAAAACCTTTAACTAAATTTTTAAGATCGCTAGGATTTGATGTTATTGATCTGACTACAAATTCAGTACAAGGAGGTTCTCTTAGAATTCAACTAAAAAAAACGGGGGATGGGAAAATATCTAAAAAAGCAGAAGAGTTTATAAACCTTGAATCTGAATCAATTTTATATAATGAACCCTATTTAACAAATTGGGCTGGAAACATTGAAACCACTATGTCAGAATTTGGTTCAGTGGTAAAGGAATATGTTATGGCAGGTCATACGATCGCTGGCTATGGAGTGCCAACAAAAGCAACTCTTCTGTTGACTTTATCAAATCTTAACATAAATCAAATCCCATATATAGTAGAAGATAATTCTTTAAAGGTAGGAAGATTCCTTCCTATAACAGGGATTCCAATATTTAATGTAGATGAATTAGAGATAAAAAAACCAGAAATAATTATTATCTTTGCATGGAATTTTGCAAATGATATTGTAGAGAAGCTACGTAAATTTGTAAATTGGAAATGCAAAATTATAGTACCATTACCTTATTGTAAAGAGATAGAACTTTGATTTTCTCACCTAAAAGTATAGTAATAATAGCTCCTCATCCTGATGATGAAACTATTGCTCTCGGAGGGACCATAGCTCGTTTTTCAAACGCTAATATAAAAATTTCAATCCTAATAGTTTCTGGTCATCTTCCACCTCTGTATCCAAAAGAATCATTTTTGGAAACCAAAGAAGAAGCAAAGATAGCTTTTCAATTGCTTGGTGTCAAAAACTATCAATTCGCAGAAATACCAGCCACTTATATACATACAGAACCTGTAAGTAAAGTTAATGGATTAATCTCAAAATTCATTAAAAATAATAATCCCGATCTGGTTTTCCTTCCTTATCCGGACAGGCATATTGACCACAGAGTAATATTTGATGCTTCTGTAGTGGCATGTCGCCCCATAGGAAACAATCATCCCAAAATGGTTTTAGCTTATGAAACCCTATCAGAGACTCATTGGAATGTCCCAGGAGTAGAGCCATCATTTATACCTGAATTTTTTATTGATATTACAGATAATATTGAAAAGAAAATAGAAGCACTATCTTCCTATTCTTCACAATTAATTGGTAACGATTCACGCTCAGTAGAAGCATGTAAATCTCTTGCAAGGTTTAGAGGAAGCCAAAATGGTTGTAAATATGCAGAAGCATTTAAAGTTGTGAGAATTGTTGTATGAGATATTTTTTCTAGAGGCAAATATTAAAAATTACTTAATAACTGGTAGTCTTAAAAAATGTTTATAAAAATATAAAGCCATACTACTTAGATGCCATGAAAAATATCTCAGATTTCTGTTGCTGGTTCTTTGTGCATCATGAATTACTGAAATGCTTGGATCTATTGTAACCTTCTCACCTTCATTCCAAAATCTTGCACAAATATCCACATCCTCATAGTACATAAAAAATTTCTCATCAAAACCATTAAGTTTTTCATATTTATCTGAATTAAATAGCATGAACATGCCTGCTATAAAATCAACATTAGTAGGTAAATATTTATCAATTTGATAACGTCCATCACGTCCTAATAATAACTTAGATAACAATCTTTTAGGAGTAGGAAAGTACCGAGCTGAATCTTCAATACCTCCGGCTGAGTTTACAACTAAAGGTGCAATCAAACTCGATTTTTCTGTTAACAATGTATTTATAAGTTTTGTAAAAGGATTTTTACTAAATCTTATATCAGGGTTCAAAACAGCAAAATATTTAGTTTTACATTTTGCAAATGCTTGATTATGGTTAGATCCAAAACCCAAAGGATATTTATTACTAATAATAATCAATTTATCTCTAAGTTCATCTGGGCAATTAATCTCCGGTTCAGGGACATTAATTGTTAAAACTATAGCTTCTATTTCTTCGCAAAATTTTAAATCTTTCAATAATTCTGAAACCATATAACCTTGTGCATGACTAACTATTGAAATTGTGACAGGTTTAGATACCACTTAAAATAAAAATTAATATATAAATTATATCCTCCTCAGGTCAATTAATTTATAGAATTTATCTGTTATTAAATAATAAGTTAGTAAATTAAATTTTTAAAAAAGCTATTGACGTTCCCATTCAGGAACCAACTCATGCAAAGTTAAAAACATTTTCTCTTTATCCTGATTTTTTATATGTAATTCAATAGCATCTAGTTTAGGGAAAAGGAGTTCACGTGGAATATATTTTTCTCTTGCTTTAAATATTAAAGGATGCTGCGTGGTTTCTGATTTTGCATTGATCAGAAGTTCTTCAAATAGCTTCTCTCCTGGACGTAATCCAGTAACTAAGATCTCAATATCTCCTTCGCCTGTCGATGGATTCTTAATGGTTAATCCACTTAACATTATCATTTGTCTAGCCAAATCAATTATCTTTACTGGCTCTCCCATATCTAACAAAAACAGATCACCGCCAATAGCAAGAGTAGAAGATTGCAAAACCAAATTAACAGCCTCCTTTATTGTCATAAAATATCTGATGACCTCAGGATGGGTAACAGTTACCGGGCCTCCTTCAGCAATTTGCTTTGTGAACAAAGGAACTACGGATCCTGATGAACCTAAAACATTTCCAAATCTAACCATAGAAAATCTAGTTTTTCTAGTTTTAACTTTGTTTTCAAGTGAATACTCAGAAAAAGCTTGAACAATTATTTCTGATAATCTTTTTGAAGCTCCCATTACATTTGTAGGTCTAACGGCTTTATCTGTTGAAATTAAAATCATTTGACTTAAACTATTTTCCAAGGCTGCTCTGCAAATAACTCGTGTAGAAATCACATTATTGTAAACACCCTGCAGTGTATTTAATTCTACTAATGGTACGTGTTTATAAGCAGCAGCATGGAAAACACAATCAATCTTTTCTTGTTTAAATAGATTTGTTATGAAGTTAAAATCAGTAGTACTTCCCAAAACTGGCTTAATCTCAATCTCCTCAGTTAAGTTATTATTAAGCTCTTGATATAAGAGATAAAGGCTTGGCTCACTTCTTTCTAAAAGGATTAATTTAGAAGGCTTATTATAAAGAATTTGTCGGCACAACTCTGAACCTATTGACCCTCCAGCACCTGTGACACAAATAACCTGTTTATTGATACTTGCAGAAAGTAAAGATTTATCTGGAACTATAGAATTTCTTCCTAATAAACTTTCTATTGAAATTGGTCTAAGATTATCAATCTGAGTTCTTCCACTCGTAATATCATCCAAAGAGGGTATCTCAAAAACTTTTATATTTATAAATTGTAATTTTCTAATTATTTCTAATCTTCTTTTTTGACCTACGGAGGGCAAAGCTAAAAATATTTGATCATACTCATAAGGTCTATTTTCTAAGACATCTGAAGAAATAACTGGGATGCCATAGATATATCTTCCTTGAAGTTTTAAATCATCATCTATGAATGCTAAAATTTTATGTTTACTTGAAAGACCTAGAGAAGCAGCTAGTTGAGTTCCAGCTGCCCCGGCACCATAGATTGCAACCTTGATTTTAATTTTGCTTAGATTATTTATTTTCAAAAGCAAGTCTCTTAAAGTCAATCGAACTATTCCCATAGATCCAGTCAAAGATATCCAAAGAATTAAAAGGCTACGTAATTCAATTAGAGAATTCTTTTAAATTATTTGCCAAAGATATATTATGAAAATGTATATAAAAGTTCTAATACCTATTTTATATATCAATGAGCCATTAATATATTTGGTTAGACTTTTATATTGACCAGTAAAAATAAATAAAGGTAAAGCTATAGTCATAGGTGAATGTAAAAGCCAAAGACTTGATACAGAAAAGTAATTTAATGTTTCAAAATTTATATATGAAAAAAGAGCTGGACCAAGAGTTATATAGAAAGAAAAGTATATAAGAATTAGATCTGTAAATAATAATAAGGCTTGTCTTTGGAGATGAGAAAGTGATGAAAATCTAAGATTTATTATTTCAAGCATAGGAATAGATAAAAGATAGGAAAATAATTAAATCAACTTAAATTTTTAATCACAAATTTGGAGGCCTTATCAGCAAAAGTATTAGCAGTGTAAGGTATATGCTTTTTATCTAAGAAAAACTGTTTTGCCTTCTCTAAATATTGTTTATATTTTAAATCCGGCATATTCAATAAAGAATCAAAAAGATCCTCTTCATTTGCAAACATTCTAGCATCAACATAAAGATCTAAGGGAATAGAAGAAAATGTCACTTTATTACCTAAATAAACTGGCACACTTCCTGATAATAATGCGTCAAATATTTTCTCTGTAACATAATTTGCATTATCCCCACAATTTTCATAGGCAATTGTAAATTTAGACACAGTCAATACATCATATTTGGATTCTAAAGAACCATTACTTCTAATAAATCTATTGCGGAATATTCTTGAACCAAAAACATACCTAAGAGCCTTTATGGTAATTTTGCCAAAAATTCTTATTAATTTGGGCCCTCGTACAAAAGGTAAATGCCATCCAGAACCATAAATAGCTATTTTATCAGGGAAATTATTCTGAATATAATAAGCCAATTGAAACCGTTTCGAATAATAATCATTATCAAAAAAACCACAAAGAGACTTATTGTTGTATATAAAATTAATAAAAATTGTTTTTTTATCTACATATTTAGGGAAAGAGTTTATCAATAAAGGTACAGGGAATGGTGCAAAGACAAAATTATTTTTATTATTTATGCTCCAGGTTAAAATAGATTGATAATAATCTGGTATAAAAGAATTCTTATGGTATACCTCACTAGTTTCTACTAATAAAAGTATATGCTTAACATTGTAAAAAGAGAACTTACTTTGTACATTTACGTCCAGAATCAATGAGTAATTAACTTCCTTCAAATAATGATTTGAAAGAATGCAATCAAACTTTTTTAAATAATCAGCTAATAGTATATATGGGATTAATCTGTTATCAATATTAAATCTTGAATCTTGTCTCAGGAAATCTTCGGTATCGGGGATTCCTGGTATCCTCAATAATAAGAATTTCTCAACCATAATATAATTATACCGTAAAATCCAAAAGAATTCCACTTCGACTCTTTATAAACAATTATAGTCTTTTTATGCTTACAATATATAAATCATAAGTTCATTATCGAGTACAACTACTTATTTATAAAAATCCTATCAAGATCTAAACCTTTTCCCTGTTTTAATCCAATATTCTGATTTCAACAAAAAAAGTTTTGTCATAAAAATGTATACTAACAAAAACACACATACATGAAAAATATATTAGTTACTGGTGCTGCGGGTTTTATCGGAGCCGCTTTGTCAAAAAGGTTTCTAGTAAAAGGCGAAAATGTTATTGGAATCGATAATCTAAATTCATATTATGATCCAGTTCTAAAAAAAGACCGTTTACAAGAAATTGAAAAAATTTCAAACTCATCATCTGGAAATTGGAAGTTTTATAAAACGTCCATCGAGGATGAACCATCTCTAGAAAAGGTTTTTCAAGCTAACTCGCCTGATGTAGTTATAAATTTAGCTGCTCAAGCAGGGGTTAGATATTCCATAACAAATCCATCCTCATATACTCAAAGCAATTTAGTAGGTTTCTCAAACTTACTTGAACAGTGCCGTAAGACTTCCGTTGAGAATTTAATTTTTGCCTCTAGCAGCTCAGTTTATGGGGGAAATAAGAAGCTACCTTTTAATGAATATGATTCTGTAAATCATCCTGTAAGTTTTTATGCTGCAACAAAAAAAGCAAATGAATTAATGGCCCACTCATACAGTCATCTTTATCAACTTCCTTGCACTGGATTAAGATTTTTTACGGTTTATGGGCCATGGGGCAGGCCTGATATGGCTCCAATGATTTTTGCAAACTCTATTGTTAATAATAAACCTATTAACGTATTCAATTTCGGTAAAATGAAAAGAGACTTTACCTACATTGATGATATTGTTGAAGGAGTTTATAGATGTGCTTACAAGCCAGCTTATACTAATCATAATTTTGACAATTTAAATCCAGATCAATCTTCTTCCTTTGCTCCTTATAGAATCTTCAATATTGGAAATAGTCAACCTATAGACTTAATGAAGTTTATTCAAGTACTAGAGAAATCCTTAAAGAAAAAAGCAAAAATCAACTTAGAACCTATTCAACCAGGAGATGTTGAGGCAACAGTCGCTAATACAGATCTATTAGAAGATTGGATTAATTTCAGACCAAAAACACTAATAGAAATAGGCGTTGAAAAATTTGCGGAATGGTATATAGATTATCATCAATTAAAAATTTATTAACGTTTCCAACTCTAATAGATTCCTAATAAAATTAAATTTTTCAAGAGACGATTTCGACGAGAAATTCGTTGATTACTTCTTATCATTTTAGTTAGTATCTATTTAATATGGTATATTATAATCTGAAAAGTCTAATAAAGTATGGGGTATTATATATTTGAAAAACCTACGGTCTTTAAAAACTCTAAGGAGCTAAGGGAATGTTTCTCATTGGATAGTGTTTATATTGAAGATGGTAGTGAAGTTACATTTAATGGTGAGATTTCTTTAAATGAGAATGTATATTTTAAAAAAAATTGTTTTTTTGATTCTGGAACATCTATAGATGTAGGATGTGTTTTGTCACAAATTAATACCGGTAAAAGAGTAATAATAAGACCATACTCTATTATTAATGAGTCTATTTTTGGAAATGATAATTTGTTAGGACCTTTTTGCTTTATTAGAAATAATACAAGAGTCTTCAATGAATGTATTATAGGAAATAATGTAGAGGCTGTAAGAAGTACAATTTACTCCGGTGTAAAGATTTCACACCAGGCCTATATTGGTGATGCAACAATAAATGAAAACTCAATAATTGGATCAAATACCGTTTTCTGCAATTTTAATGGTAAAGAGCACGAGACTTCTTTGATAGGAAAAAATGTTCTAGTAGGTTCAGGAACTATGATTATTGCACCAGTAGAAATTGGTGATAACTCAATTATTGCAGCAGGAAGTATTGTAAACAAAGATATTCCTAGCAATACTAAATTCATTGTTCCAAGAAAATAAAATGCACACTATAAGTATTATTTTTCTGGTCACTAGTCTTACTTTTTTTTTAGCGAGAATTTATAAATATAGTTTTACTAAGTTCTTTAAACCGAAATTAGTGCCTACAGGATTTGGTTTATTTATTCCTGTCTTTTTATTATTAGGACTATTTTTATTTAATGAAAAATTTATTTTTAGACCTGAGATTATAAGCTCCTCAATAGTAATGATTTTCTCAAGCATTTATTATATTGATGATTTATTTTACTTAGCTGCTTGGAAAAGAATCTCATTGTGTGTATTTACTGCAATAAGTATTGTACTAGCATTTAATTATTATGATTCATTTTCTATATATAATATCTCATTATTCCTGATTGTTTTTTTAACAGTTCTAATTGAGATTTTCCTAGCAAATGTATTAAACTTTTACGACGGTGCTGATTTGAATCTTGCTTTTATTCTTTTTAGTGTTGGGATTATACTATCTAATGGAGATTTAAGTTCTAACTATTTTATCTCAACTATTTCATTAATACTTATTGGATTTTCAATTGGCTTTTCTTTTTTGAATATTTATCCCAAATCAATTTATCTTGGTGACACTGGAAGCTTTGCCCTGTCATCATTAATAGTATTAATATTAATGATGTATTTATTTCAATATAGCTTAATTCCTTATAAGTTATTGATCTATTTATCTTTTCCAGCTTGTGATGTTTTATATGTTTTATTAATTAGATTGTGGTTTAAGCATGATTTATTATCTAGAAATTATCTACATTTATATCAGAGAATTCAGATAGAGAAAAAAAACTTCCTTTATTTACTTCCTCCTGGGATAAATTATATATTAGCAATAACTTTATTTAATTTTCTAAATAAAATTATGGTAAATAGTTTTATTTCTACTTTACTAATATCATTTGTATTTACGCCTATAAGTTATTTATCTATAAGATATTTAATGGTTGAAAGGAGGTTTTTCTTCGGGGATGGTTTAAACGAGAATTCCCTTTAAATTTCAGATTTTCAGAACCCGAGCTAGGAATGTCCTTTTTATTAATCCTTCTAAGTCAAGTAATCAAATTTCAATGCCCTGGTATAACTAACTTTAGAGAACAACATGATTTTATATATAAAGATAGTTATTTATACATTTAGAATCATATATCGCCTTACTAATTGACTCAGTATATAACTTTAAATCATTAGCAAGCAAAGAATCTTTGGATCTTGGTATCAATCCACACGCATTCTTTCAAATATCTTATTTAGAAAACTGGTATAAATTTGGATCTAAGCCCATTGCTGGCTAATTAATCTAAGAGCTAATTTTGCTCAAACCTTTTTCTATTCCCTGAGTCTCTAAATGGAGCCAAGCGGACTCGAACCGCTGACCACCTGCATGCCATGCAGGTGCTCTACCAACTGAGCTATGGCCCCAAATCATTGAGATAAAAGTGATTAACCTTAATCTAAATCAATGCAACTATTATACTTCAAAGTATAAAAATACCAAAAGGAGCTATTTAAGCTCCACACGTCATAATTATTTATCTTGCTCCAAGGATAAATAGTAATTTGCATATTCTTCAATATCTTTATCATCATTTAAATCTATTTGATATCCACAACCATCAATAACCGAGACAGCAATCTTTTTTGAAAGTGCTATTTTATCAATATTTTCTATGCCTTTTCTTTTTTCAAATACCTTTTTATTTTCAGCAATTGAAAACTTCATTGCACTCTCTTTTGAAAGGCCAAAACCAATTGAATTACAAAATTTCTTTGTATAATCTTTAGATATCTTATTAATTAAATCAGTTTCTTTACTTTCTGAAGCAGAAGCTTTTTCAATAGTTATTAAACCTATATTTGTAGTTAAGATCAAAATAATTAGAAAGAAACCAAACAATAGATCTCTTGACTTAATATTCATAATGATCCAAATAATATTAAATTAATATTAATCTAAAAATTTTTACTTATTAGAAATATCATTTAACATATCTTGTCAATTAAATATGAGATTGAATAGTAGCGGGAATAAACTTAACTCCTAGTTCCATATGAAAAAATCTAAATATTTTTTCTATAAAATTTTACTGGCATTCGCCAAGCTCCTCAAGGAGACGCATCACCGACTCTTTGTGTATTATGATAGTTGCTTAAGTGTAAAATGATTTACCGCAAAATATTGTGCTCCTAATTTCTATTCCTATTGGTTCAATAAAAAATGCTTCAGTTGCTTACATTCATTACTTAAGTTTTATGCTTTGCTTTGGAGCATTGATATATGAGCGTATTTCATTAAAGGTTAATCCAAATAGGAAAGAAGCAATCTCAATGGTTGTTGCAGATGTTATTTACGGAATTGCTGGTATAGCTCTTTTATTAAGTGGGATTTATAGAGTTTTAAAGTTTGGCCAGGGTTCAGAATTTTATACA
>PBFJ01000042.1 GCA_002718715.1 bacterium | reverse complement strand
TACATGGTCAGTGTATTGGATGCGGAGGAAGAGATGAATTTGTAGATATTATAAAAAACACAAGACAAGAACTTATTATTGTTGAACCAACAGGACTTTTCGACATGTCTGAGTTACATGAAATTTCCGAGATAGTTTCAGCGGATTTTAGGTCTATTTACTTACTTCCAGGTAACAAGCTTGAATCAAGTTTAATTGGAACCGAAAACATAACAAGTGACTTCATTAAAGCAATTGGACTTACTCACACCAATCAAATCATGCATCATGAAACAAATCTACTTGAAGAAGTTACAAAAAAGTCAGTTTATCAATTTTCTCAGGAAATTTCAGATAATGCTATTGCAAATATTTGGAGCGATCTAACTACCATCGAATCCACTAATGAAGACGAGCACAAAGGTTGTAGCCACTCAAGCCACAGCCATGAACACAAAGGTTGTAGCCACTCAAGCCACAGCCACGAGCACCACCATGAAGGGGAACCATACTGTACTTCATTTTTTACTGAAGAAATTAGTTTTTCTAAAGTAATGGCATATTTAGTTTCATTAGGAGAAAACCTTGTAAGGTTTAAAGGTGTACTTGAAAATCAAAATGGAGAAAAAATCAGAGTAGATTGGGCGCATGGAACATGGACTCAAAGACAAGAGGTTTCAACTGCTCCTTTTAAAGCTGATTTATTTACAGTTAAACCAGTCGAGGTTAATTTCCAATCTATTACGGATCAAGCAATAAATCAATTAGCAGATGGAATTCCACCGGTATATACATGTATTCCAGACCGAGAGTATGACCTCTTAGATCCAGTTGGATCATCAGCATGGTCACTTTTGTACGAAGTTAGTCAAGGGTCAAGTTTGGAGGTTAAAAAATCTGCAGGTCAAAATCTAGCTCAAAGGTGTATTGATTCTATAGAATACTTAAATAGTGATAGACTTAATCCAGAGCTTTTAGAGAATTATAAAACTCAAATTGCAATGTTTTGGTCGTGGTGGGTTTATGATTTTAACCTTGAAATTAACCAAGCTCAAAAATCTCAAGTAGAGTCTGTAATTGATCAAATTAATCCAAATCAAGTTGATAAAGAAAGTATTCAAGAATGGGTTTGGGACGAAGGACCAAAGTTTAAGGATTCTCTAGAGGCATTATTTCCTCAAAAAGCTAAAAAAATATTACATTTATTTGATTAAAAATTATGAAAATTCAAGCTAAAATATCAAACCTCATTCAAGATTTTATCGATAACAACGATTTATTTAAAATCAAAGACTTACATGAAGGGGTAATCCATATTGGATTTCCAGATGGTATGAAAGAAAATATTCACAGATTTGAAAGTACTCTTGATCAATATGATCTTGATTATAAAGTTTATTTTGCACACAAGTCTTCTAAAAATAGAACTTTTGTAAATTGCGCAAAAAAAGAAAATATTTATATAGATGTTGCTTCCAAAAATGAGCTTCTATCAGCTTTAAAATCCGGATTTACCGGGGACAAAATCGAAGCTACAGGTCCAAAAAATCTAGATTTTCTAAAATTAGCATTTGAAAACAATTGTTTAATTAGCTTGGATTCAAAAAGCGAACTCGAAAGATTAATTCAAATTAAAGAACAAAGTAATCTTCCAGATTCTGAAATTCAAGTGTTGATCAGAGTAAATAGTTTAGAAGTTAACGGAAGATCAATTCAAATCAAAGAAAGTCGTTTTGGAGTTAATCCAAGTCAAATCCAAAGCATGTTTGATCTTTGTAGGGAAAACAATATTGATTTTCAAGGTTTTCACTTTCATGCAGATGGTTATGATTTCACTATGAAAGCAGGATTTTTAGAAGCCATGTTTGATCTTATAAAACTCTCTTTTCAAGAGGGCTTCACCCCATCAATCATTAATTTAGGCGGATCTTTTAGAGATCAAACCTTAGAAAACTACCAAGATTGGTCGCATTACCTAGAAAAAATTGAGCAATCAATGATAGAGGATCAAAAATTACCAACCTGGGCCAATCAATCATTTGGACTTAGTCTAAATAATCATGGGAGAATTGCAGGTAAAGAAAAAGCAATGTCAGTTTTTTATAATAGTAGATTTGAAGAAGATTTAAGAATTTTACTTACGCAGAATGATGCTGAAAACAGAGCATTAGCAGACGTAATAACTGAAAACATGCTGACATTAGTAATAGAACCTGGCTTTGCATTATTGCAACAAGCCGGAATTAGTCTTGCTACAGTCATTGAAACCAAAAAAGCCAGTGATGGAAGAAATTTAGTAGTTTTAGATGCTAATATTTACAACCTCGGTTTAGCTAAAATGTTTAAGTATTACACTGAGCCAATTCACATTTCTAAAGAACAAAATCAAAACTCCAACCCTGAAAAATTTCCAGCATTTATAGTTGGAAACCTATGCAGAGAAGATGATTTTATAATGGATCGATTAGTGGAATTTGATCAACAACCCAAAGCAGGAGATATTTTAATATTCACAAATACTGCTGCTTACCACGCCGGATTTGAAGATGCTACACCAATCATGCATCCAAATTCAAAATTTCTTACAGCTTCTAAAACCCAAGATAATAAATGGGAAGTAACAGCCTCTAATTAAAAAATAATTTATCAAGATGATTTACAATGATGTTACAGAATTAATAGGGGACACCCCCTTAGTCAGAATAGACCCATCAGTCCATGGACTTAAAAACTTTGAAATATATTCAAAACTAGAATATTACAACCCTTTTGGATCTCTAAAAGATAGAATTTCCTGGAATATTTTAAAGCAAAATATTCAAGACGCCCAAAGTAACAATAAAACTGTGATTGAAAGCTCTAGTGGTAACACAGGAAAAGCTCTTTCAATTTTAAGTAAAATGCACGGTTTAAATTTTAAAACGGTTACAAATAGAATCAAAGTTCCAGAAGTAAGAATGATGCTCCAATTTTTAGGAGCTGAAATTGAAGAATTACCAGGTTTATCAGATTGCCCAGATCCTAATGATCCAAATGATCCAGTCGCAATTGTAGGTAAAATGCAAGAAAAAGAACCTGGGAAATATTTTTATACAGATCAGTACTACAATAAATTAAATTGGGAAGCTCATTATAAAGCAGGACTAGAGATAGCCGAGGATTTAGATCAAGTTGATTATCTATTTGGAACTCTTGGTACATGCGGATCAACATTTGGAGCCACTAAAGCTTTACGAGACAAAGGTCGAAATACAAAAGCTATTGGAGTAGTATCTTCAGCAGCTAGTTGGGTTCCAGGGGGAAGAAATATTAATGAACTTTGGGAAACAGGTTTTTATGATAAAACCTTCTATGAGGATGTAGTCGAAACCGATATTAAAAATGCAATTAAAGGAATGCAAATCCTAAATCAAAGATGCGGAATCCTTGCTGGTCCAACAACAGGTCTTAACTTTATAACAATGATCAATTACTTAAAAGAAAAAGATCAATCTACTAACGAAAAGAAAGTAGCAGTTTTTATTGCCTGCGACAGATCAGAATCTTATATGAATTATATTAAATTACACACTCCAGAGTTATTCAATATAAAAACTAGAGCAAAACAATCCATTTCTGATATTCAAGATAGCCAAATACCAGATGATATTAAAATCAACGCAGAAAAATTAATTGATCTAAAAGACCCATTAATTATTGATATCCGAGGGAATTTTGCTTATTCGATCGGGCATATCAAAGGATCTATGAATATCTTAGATGAACTTTTAGTTCAAATTATTGAACAAGGACAAACTCTGCCAAAAGACAAAACAGTAGTAATTACCTGTAGTATTGGGAAAATTAGTCCGAAATATGCTGCTTTTTTAAGAAATCAAGGCTATACAGCATACTCCTTAGAAGGTGGAATCAACAAATGGAAAAAAGATGGAAATGAACTACAAAAAACAATCTAAAAAATAGAAAACATATGCAGGATATCAGATCACATTTCCAATTTACAGAAGCAAGCAATGCAATCTACTTAGATTCAGCTGCCACCACGCAAAAACCAAAAATAGTTATAAATACGATTAATGATTATTTACAATTTGTAGCCAATCCAGGTCGTAATCCATTTGGAAAAAGTCAAAATATTTTCAATCAAATCCAAGAAGCAAGAAAATCAATTTCAAATTTCTTTAATACTAATGAAAATAATTTAGCCTTTACAGCAGGAGTCACAGACGGAATGAATAAATTAGCACTTAGTTTAGAAAGTTATTTAAAGGATCAAGATTCTGAAATTTTAATATGCAATCAAGATCATAAATCAACCACACTTCCATGGGTAGAATTAGCCAAAGAAAATCCAAATATAAAAATTCATAAATATAACCTTCATCCATTCACAGGTGAAATTGATGAAAAAGATCTCCTTAGTAATATAAATTCCAATACAAAATTAATTGTTTTTACTCACTCGCATAATGTCTTTGGAATTGTAAATAACATCAAAACCATAGTTCAAAAAATTCCCAAAAACATTTTAACTGTTTTAGATTCAGCTCAAACTGTAAGTCATATCAAAGTTGATTTTAAAAGTCTTGGTGTTGATTATCTTTTATTTTCCGGGCATAAGTTATTTGCACTCGAAGGATCCGGCGCTCTTATTACCTCCCAAAAAGGTCAAAAGCCTTTGAAGCAAGTATTTCATGGAGGGGGTGTTGAAGATTCAAATTATCCAAATATATTTGAAGTTGGAACCCCAAGTACAGCTGGAATATTATCAATGCAATCAGCTATTGAATTTATTAAAGGTTACGGTATCCAAAATATTCATAAAAAAGTCACAGATTTAACTGCTTATTGTATTCAGGAGCTATCAAAAATTCCAAGTATTACTTTTACTCCTGGAGTTGCTTATAATAAAAAATCCCAAAACACAGGCATTATCTCTTTTAAGATAGAATCTGAGCCAGAACAAATTAATGAAATTTTAGATCATGAAAATATAAATATTAGAATTGGAACCCACTGCTCTTCAGATAATCAATTTGATGCGACGTTAAGGGTTAGCCTTCATGCATACAATGAAAAGCAAGATATCGACAAATTAATTCAGACTTTAAGCAAACTTTAAATAAATTTTAAATTCCATAAAACAATCCATCTAAAAAGATGGTTTTTTTAACAATTTTTTAAGAGTTTGTTAACTTTCATAGTTATTGTTTAAGCATAACTAATTTACTTTTATGAAATTATTCAAGCCATCGGATTTAATTGAACAAAAATTTCCACTTAAAGATGATATAAAAAATTGTTATGAACAAAGCCAAATACTTATTAAGAAAATGGTCGAAGATGGAGTCTTATATGGAGCAACCTCTTACGGATCAGTACCATCAAACACTCATTGTGTTAATTCAGATATCGATTGGGTATTTTTATTTGAAGATCATAATAAAATACTTGCAAGCCAGGATCTTCTTGAAATCATACAGATCCATAGATCATTTAAAGTTGATTTTTCACCACCTATTGCCACCCTAGATTCAATAACTCAAACCTTTAATAATCTATTTGTATTTCAAAGTATGAAATTACAGAAAGAACGTTTTATAGCAGGAGTCGATCCACTGGAAGTATACGAAGAAAATTGTAATCAACTAGAATATTTAAATTCTGTCGAAACATATATGCAGAACTTCTACAAAGACCATTTAGAACCAATTATATATAAACTTAATTATCAAAATTCTTTCGACGCATTTTTAGAATGCTTAGAAGCTTCAGTAAATGCAGCAAGTCAAATGCAAAGGTTTATGATTTTAACTTTATTTAATACTGAAGGAGAAGATCAATTTTCAGTTTCAATAATGCGTTACAATCACCTCTTAAGAGGAATCATACCTTTTGAATTTCTTAAAATTGGCAATCAGGTTCAGTCGTTTAAAGATAATTACAAAGAATATATCGATCATATAGTTGTTAATCCTATTAATATGCTAACGATTTCAGATTATAAAGAATTTTTACTTCATTATGAGCCAATAATAAAAAAGTCTTTTGAATTTTGTATCCAGAATTTAGAAGTATACAAAAGTACATTTTCAAAAAGTTTAAACCTATAAAAATGAAAAATTTAATCAAAACTGCAAACTATGTAAGTTTCAAAACTAAACTTGGAGAATTCTTAGCCAATGTATATGTTAATAAAATTACCAAAAAAGAACACATTGTTTTATTTAAAGGTAATATAATAAATAAAAAAAATATATTAACTAGAATTCACTCTTGTTGCATTACAAGTGAGGTTCTACATAATACTAATTGCGAATGCCAAGAACAGCTTGATAAAGCCTTAAAAGAAATTCAGAAAACAAATGGATTATTGTTATATATGGATCAAGAAGGAAGGGGGATTGGCCTAGGACCAAAACTAAGGGCCTATGAGCTTCAAGAAAAAGGACTAAACTCTGCTGAGGCAAATATTGCAGTAGGAGCTAAAATAGACGAAAGGGAGTATTCTGATGCCATTGAAATCTTAAAAGATTTAAAAGTAGCTTCATTAAATTTACTAACTAACAATCCCGATAAGGTCAATCAACTTAAAAAAGCTGGGGTTAAAGTTTGTGAGGTTACTCCGCATGTTATCCAGGATGATAAATTTAAAAATTATTATGAAATGAAAAACCTTAAACTAGGACATCATATTGATATTTCTAAATATTTTTCAAATAAAACACAGACAGCTTAAAGAAATTGCAAAATCAAAGATAATAAAGTAGTCTTAAGAAAATAATTTTAAATTGTGAACAATCCTCTTTTTCAAGAATTAATGGAAGAAATATTTGAGCGACCATCTTTAATTCAAGAAGTATTTAAAACATTTAAGAAAAGACCAACGACCTTTAGAGTAAATTCTCACTTTCATGAAGCATTAGAAACTGTAAACTCTTTAAAAAATCAAGGTTTTAAAATTGAAAAACATCCAATGAGTGAGTTTGCTTATATTTTAAAAAATAGAAGTAAAAAAGAATTAATGGAAACTCAAGAGTATTTAGAGTCCAAAATATATTTGCAATCCCTAGCTTCACAAGCTCCAGTAATTACACTTAAACCCAAAAAAGGTGCTGTAGTTTTAGACCTAACTGCAGCTCCAGGGTCTAAAACTTCTCAAATTGCTAATCTTATGAAAAAACAAGGACAGTTATTTGCTGTTGAAATTAATAAGCCAAGATTTTTTAAGCTTCAACACAATATGAAAGCTCAAGGGTTTAATGATCCAGAATTTTTAAAATTAGAGTTAACAAGTGGAGTCAAATTTTGTAAAACAACTGAGCTCAAATTTGACTATATTTTACTTGATGCTCCTTGTTCAGCTGAATCAAGATTTGATTTTAAAGAACCTAAGACTTATAAATTTTGGTCCAGACATAAAATCAAAGAAAATCAAAGCAAACAAAAAAAGCTATTAAAAGGAGCTTTTGAAGTGCTTAAAGAAAATGGAACCTTAGTCTATTCAACTTGTACAATGAATCTAAAAGAAAATGAATTACAAATAACTGAGTTCTTAAAGAAGCATCCAAATGCCAAGCTGAAAGAAATTCAAATTCCAGGATTGAAAAAACATAATCTTTCACAAGATTTAATCAAGAAATATGATATGCCACATGATATTAATAAATGTTTTAGATTAATGCCTGATAACAATGTAGAAGGTTTTTTTGTAGCTAAAATAATAAAGGCTTAGTTTAAACTTTTGATAGTCTTTTTAAGTCCGTCTATTAATTTTTGATCTTTTAAAATAAAAGCTAATTTCAACATTTTTTTATACAAAGATTTATTATAAGAATTTGTTTTATTTCTATCAATTTTCTTATAGTAAAAATTATAAAGTTTTGAAGCTGCAAATTGTATTAGATCTTCCTGTTTTGATTTTTTTGCAAACTTTAATGCTCTTTCAAGTTTATTTTTATCAATTAGAAACTGCACATAAGTAGAATATATATACTTTAAAAGTTGTTTGTCTTTCGTCCTTTTAGCTATTTTTATCGATTTTTTATAAAGGTTTTTAGATAGTAAGTACTGAGAGTATCTTTTATAAAAATTAAGTAATTGCGATTTATCCTTCAGTTGTTTTACAAAGTATTCTGACTTTTTATAATCTTTTACTTCCTCATAGTGTTTTGCCATTTTTTGATAAGCAACCTTTATATTATGAGCTGTAATTTTTTGATTGGAACTTAAGTTTTTAGCTATTAAGCATCCAGCATAAAAGTCTTTTACATGAACGTTTGAAGTTTTTAGGTCATTATCTGAAATATCTAATATATTAACTGAAATAATCTCAGATACATCTGATATATTTATATAATCTTCATATTTAATAATTTCAGCATTTGTAGTTTCAAAATCATAACCTTCAAAATGCAAGCAAACATGATCCTTTAATAACTTAATTTTTAATTTACTCGGATCAAACTTTAAGCTAAATAAGTGGATATAAAGATTTACTAATTGATTACAGTCAGCTTGGTACTTAATTTGATTTGAAAACATCAAAGTTTTATAAATTGAAGCACCTTCCTTGTATTCAAACTTTTGATTAGGAACTAAATACTTTGAAATTATATAAAGAAAATTAAATTCTTCAGAAGAGTGTTCGTTGAATTTCAAGGTCTTATTTCTATCATAAAAATTCAAAAAATCTTTATTGATTTTTTCTACGTTTGAAAAAGCTAACTTTCTATTGTTTTTATTTAAAATTGAATATCCTTTAAATAAGAATTCAACCTCTAAACATAGAGCTAAATGATTTTTCTGTATTAAAAAGTGACTATGTGAAATAGAATTTTTCTTTGATTTGAAACCAATTTTTAGTATGTTTTTAGCTAATTTTTTTTCTTCAAATCCAATGTATCTGGAAAAAAGAAATAATATAAACTCTAAAGTTTTCAATTTTCTATTGTTAAATATTGTAAAATTGCAGATTGAGTAATACTACAAACAATCTTATTTTCTTGGATTAACTTTTTAATTTCATCTAATGAGTAAAATTTAAATTTTGTTATATACTCTTCAGACTGTAGTTTTGGAACGAAATCATCTTTAACTTTGAAAACAAATACTTGTGTAGAAAAAATATCCCAAGCCGTGTTAGAAATCAATTTCGAAAGCCTAGTGCATTCTAATATGTCATTAGATCTTAGGTTTATTTCTTCATGAAGCTCTCTTAAGATTGAATCCTTTGAGTCTAAATCAGATTTTTCAACTCCACCACGACATGCTTCTATACTATATATGCCAAGATCAATAGTATCAGGAAACACCGGAAAAACATTTCTTCTGTCGACTTTAAGAGGGCTATGTCTCCAAATAGTAATTAATCCAATATCTTTTTTTGAATTCACTATTAGTCCAACTACAGAATCATTAGAAAAAATTAATGGTTGTTTATAATTGATTTGGCCGCTTACTTTTCCTTCGTAAACTTGTACAACTTTGTTTTTCTTTTGAAAATTAGCTCCAATTTTTTTTAAAAAAGAACGATTATTTAATTTATGAGCTCCTGTAACTAAATTTTTTTTAATTTGATATTTTCTCGAAGGATACAAAACGTTTTTATACATAGATATAGATCTGAAAACAAATGTTAAAAACCCTTTTATTTTGGCAAATGTATTTGATTTAAATTTTCTTGGCAAAGTAAATCTCAAATCAGGAAAAATATAAACTTGCTTCCCTTTTTTGTAGCATTCTAAACAAGCATACATATCACTTAACGGTTTTGAAAAATCATAATTCTTAAGGTATTTATTGTAATAATCTTTTCTGATAAACAATAAGTCTGAAGTTACCCAATCAACCATAGTAGGGGATTGCAAAGAAATATCCCAAAGTAAATACTTTCGCATACGCTGAGGAAATATTTTTCTTAAAATTGAAAATCGTTTTAAGAATAAATCTAATAAATTAGGGAAGCTTCTAAAGTTTGGAATTATTTGATTGTCCTGATCAATCAATAAACCAGTAAAAATAACTGCATCTGAATTCTTATCTTGTTTTAAAACTTGGCTAAAATCTAGGTCAGAAATTTTATGACTGGATATAACAACATAGTTTTCTAATTCTATTTTATTCATTTGGTATGATTTTGTTTTATTATAATCTATCAACAATTAAAATAAAAATAAAAAAACTACTTTATTAAGTAGTAAGTGGTGGGCGTTGAGGGATTCGAACCCCCGACCTCCTCGGTGTAAACGAGATGCTCTAGCCAACTGAGCTAAACGCCCTAGCGATTTAGTAAATGTATATTACAAAAGTCTAAAATAAAAATCAATACTTTTTTAAAAAAAAGTAAAAAAAAGAACCGCTTAAGGTTCTTTTATTGTTCAGATAAGCCATAATGGTTTCTACCAACCTTAATGAAATCAGGTTTGTTTTTAAGATTTAATAAAATGGTTATTCTTTTAACCTTTCTTTTTTGGAGAACTTTATCAACTATTTCATCTCTGGTTAGTTGACCATGAGTTCTCAGAACAGATTTTATTACATCGCAAACAGTACCTTGAGTGTATCCCCATTCTTTAAGGGCATAAATACCTCTTCCTATAAGTACAAATCCAGTATGTCGAATTAATTCATTATGTACCGCTTGAGTGTTAACATTCTTTTTATCAAAACTATGATCGATAATCGACTTAGAAATATCTAAGTAGTGCATTGGCTCTTTGCTTTCATTTAAAACGTAAGAAATTTTATCTCTAAGAGTTTTAGGATTAATTGATCTCCATTTTGATAATCCAACTTGTTCGTCATTAATTATCTTTAAGGATCGATCCATATATAAACTAGATTTTATAAAGTCAGATGTAATGTTAGCTTGTTTAAACTCTTTTAGAATTAATTTAGAAATGTTATTTAATTCTATTACTTCATTTTCTTGATTTAAGATATTATTAGCAAGCTTACATGCTTTTCTCATGTCGGCGTCCTTAATATCTAAAAATTTAAAATACGGTTTAAAAGCTATTGTGTTTGAAATTGCATAAATTTCTTTTTCAAGTTCTATAGCTAATTTTAAACTTTCTTTGTTGATAGTTTGCTTTAAACCAGATGATTTTTGAAGCATGTTTACAAGTTTATCAACCGAGCAAATACCTCCAGATTTTGTAAGTAATTCGATAGCATTTGAGGTGATTTCACAAAGTGGTGTATTATTAACATTTCTTTCTAATTTTCTTAGAGCATTTTTTTCAATCTGACGAATTCTTTCACGAGTTACTGAAAACTTTTTCCCAATGTTTTCTAAAGTCATTTTTTGACTTTCATTAAGGCTATAACGTTTTTCTATTATAAATTTTTCTTTATCTGAAAGAACGATCATAAGACCATTTATAAGATCTGAAACGTTAACCATTGATTCTTGAAAATTTGTCATTATATTCTATTAAATACTTCCTATAAACACAATTTATTATATAACTAGGTTGGCATTAATTGGAAGTTCCAGATTGGCAAAAATATTTTCTAGTTGAACATATTTTTAGTACATAGTTTTCGTATTCACCTTTGGCAAAAGCAGACTATAGATTTTGTAGAAAATATTTAACCATTGACTCAATTGTACCAATGTTCTCTGGCTTAGTTTTCAAAACTTCAGATATATGTTTTCGTTCGTAGCCTAAACTTTCGAGGGCTAAATATACCTCTTGATCAATATTTGAAACCTGTTCTTCTAAAACAAGTTTTCCTGATAATTCAAGGATAATTCTTTCAGCTCCTTTTTTTCCTAGACCAGAGGCTTTAGTTAAAAAAGTTACATCTTGATTATTAATAGCAGTAATCACATCGTCAAAACCCAGATTCATGATATTAAGAGCACTTTTAGGTCCAACTTTGTTAACTGAAATTAATTTTTCAAAAAGATCTAATTCATTCGAGTTTAAAAATCCATAAAGATCTGAGATATCTTCTTTTAAATTTTGATATATAAACAGTTCAAGTTGATTTCCAGCTTTAGTAGTCATTAAAATTCCATTTGAAACATAGACTTTGTATCCAATTTGGGATACTTTTAAAATCAGGTTGTTAACTCCTGTCTTAAGTACTTTTCCTTCTAAGTAAGCAATCATAAATTATTTGGTTTGTAATCTTCCCATTTAGTATAAAAGTTTAAACGGAATTCATCAAACCGATCGTTATTAATTGCTTCTCGAATCTCTTCCATAAGGTTAAATAAAAACCACAAATTATGCATTGAAAGAATTCTAACACCTAGGATTTCTTTTTCTTTCATTAGGTGTCTAACATAAGCTTTTGAGTAAGTATTTAATCCAAATAGGGGACAGTTTGAAATTGGAGATTCATCAAGTTCATATTTTTTATTTAGAATATTTTTTCTTCCTGTTTCGTCATAAAAAGCTCCATGTCTTGCTAGTCGAGTAGGTAAAACACAGTCAAACATGTCGATTCCTCTATAAACGTTTTCAATTAGGTCTTCTGGAGTTCCAACTCCCATTAAATATCTTGGTTTATCAGGGCTTAAGTGGGGGACGACTACATCAACCATTTTATACATAGTTTCTTTGGGTTCGCCAACAGAAAGACCTCCTATAGCAACACCAAATGAACCAAGAGCATCAATAAATTTTGCAGATTTAATTCTTAGATCTTCATAAGTTACACCTTGCACAATTGGAAATAAAGTTTGCTTTTCAGGATTGCATTGGTTTTTATATTCTTCAAAGCATTTTAAGGCCCAATTATGAGTTCTATTCATAGCATCGATAGCATATTTTTTATCTGATTTACCATCAGCACATTCATCAATAACCATCATTATGTCAGAACCAAGATTTTTTTGGATTCCAATTACATTTTTCGGAGAAAACATATGTTTTGAACCGTCTATATAAGAATAAAACTCAACACCATTTTCAGTAAGTTTTAATTTCTTCTTTTTCTTATCTCCAGTCGTCATATCTTTTAAAGAAAAGACTTGGAAGCCACCAGAGTCAGTTAAAATTGGTTTATCCCATTTCATAAATTTATGCAGACCACCCATCTTTGCAATTAGTTCAGAAGTAGGTCTTAAATGAAGATGATAAGTATTTCCAAGTAAAATTTGGCAACCTAGGTCAACTAATTCTTGTGGACTTAAGCTCTTAACAGATGCTTTGGTTCCACATGGCATAAAAATAGGAGTTTGAACTTCTCCATGGGGTAACGTTAAAACACCAGTTCGAGCACGACTGGTGTTTGATTGTTTTTTGATCTTAAAATTGAACATAGATCAAATTAATTATGCAGATTTTTTAGCTTTGTGTTCTTCAGCTTTAGCCATTTTAGCTTTAAAGGCATCAATTCTACCTCTTTGGATAAATTGTTTTTTACCAGTAAAGAATGGGTGAGATTTAGAAGTAACTTCAAGTTTGATTACATAGTGATCAACACCATCAATTTTTTTAGTTTCTTCTGAAGTAACAGTTGAAGTTGAAACGAATTCTTCACCAGTAGACGAGTCTACAAATACAACTGGGTGAACTTGTGGATGAATATCTTTTTTCATATTAGTCGTTTATTTTTTAGTTAGTATAATTTTTACATCAAGTTGAGAAATTTTGCAAGCTTAAATTAATGCTTCTTGATTTGATTTTTTTTCTTCTTCGTTTTCCTCATCATCAATAGTAGCTTCAATCATAGAAATAGAAGAAACTTTATCGTCGTCGTTCATTCTCATAATGTAAACTCCTTGGGTTGATCTTCCCATAGTAGGAATGTTTTTAACATTTAATCTTAGCACTTGACCATTTTTAGAGATCAGAAGTAAGTCATCAATACAGTCGGAATTTATAACTACAGCACCAATTACTTTTCCAGTCTTAGATGTTACATTCGCAGTTTTAACTCCTGTCCCACCTCTTTTTTGGGTTCTATACTTGTTTAATTCTGTAAGTTTACCAAGTCCGTTTTCCATTACAACCATCATTTTAGCTTTTTCATCTTTAATTATGTCCATTGCAACTACTTCATCGTCAGCTTTAAGTTTGATTCCAGTTACACCTCTAGCTGATCTTCCCATGGCTCTGGCATCTTGTTCGTGGAATCTGATTGATTTACCTTTTTTTGTAACAACAACAACTTCTTGATCCTTAGAAACTGGTTTTACAAATCTAAGTTCGTCACCTTCTTTAATCGAAATAGCAATTAAACCTGATTTTCTAATGTTTTGGAAATTTGAAATGCTAGTTTTTTTAACAACTCCGTTTTTAGTTGCCATAAAATAACAATCATCTTCTGTAAATTCCCTATCGTTGTTTAGGATCATAATCGAAGTCACATTTTCATTTCTTCCAAGTTCTAAAAGATTCACAATATTGGTTCCTTTAGCAGTTCTAGATCCTTGAGGTATATCAAAGACTCTTAGACCAAATACCTTACCTGCATCAGTAAAGAATAAAATTCTATCGTGGTTGTGAGCAAACTTGATAGTATTAACAATGTCATCTTGTTTTGTACTCATACCAACTTTACCTTTCCCTCCACGGTTTTGAACCTTAAAGGTTTTTGGATCCATTCTCTTAATATAATTTCCTTCAGTAAAAGTTAATACCATAGGAGCATTAGGAACAGTGTCTAAAGTTGAGATTTTAGAAAGTCCATGAGGAACAATTTCAGTACGTCTTGCATCTTGGAATTTTTCTTTCAATTCAGTAGTTTCAGTTTGAATAATTTCAATAATTCTTTCAGGTTTTGATAAGATATCTTCTAAATCAGAAATTAAAATCATTAATTCGTTATATTCGTCGTCAATTTTCTTTCTTTCTAGTCCAGCTAAAGTTTGAAGTCTCATGTCCAAAATTGCATGGGCTTGAATTTCTGAAAGACCAAATTTGTTCATTAAGTTTTCAGTTGCATCAGTCCTAGCTTGGGAAGCTTTAATAGTTGCAATTACTTCATCAATGTTATCAAGTGCAATTTTTAAACCTTCTAAAATATGAGCTCTGTGTTTTGCTTTTTTAAGTTCAAATTCGGTTCTTCTTCGAACAACAATTTTTCTGTGAGCTAAAAAGTGCTCTAAAACTTGTTTTAAATTTAAAAGTCTTGGTTGAATTCCATCAACTAAGGCAATCATATTCATATTGAAAGAAGTTTGCAGTTGAGTCATTTTAAATAACTGTTGCAAGATTTTTTTAGGATATGAATCTTTTTTAAGTTCAATTACAACTCTAATACCTTCACGGTTTGATTCGTCTCTTAGATCTGTAATGTTTTCAATTTTTTTATCTCTTACAAGTTCTGCAATTTTAGCAACTAAATTTGCTTTATTAACCTGATAAGGCATTTCTGTAACAATAATAGCTGATTTTCCTTTTGGAAGATCAATGATTTCGGTTTTAGCTCTTACAGCGATTCCACCTCTACCAGTTGTATACATTTTCTTAATTGCCTCATTATCATAAATAATACCTCCGGTTGGAAAGTCTGGTCCTTTTAAAAACTCCATTAAATCATCAATTGAACATTCAGGGTTGAATAATAAATGCTCAATTGCATTACAAAGTTCTCTTAGGTTGTGTGGGGGGATAGAAGTTGCCATTGCAACCGCAATACCAATTTGTCCATTTAATAATAATTGAGGAACTCTTGATGGTAATACAACAGGTTCTTTTTGAGATCCATCATAGTTAGGTCTAAAATCAACAGTATCTTTTTCAATATCTGCTAACATACTTTCTGTAATACTTTGCATTTTGGCTTCCGTATAACGCATCGCAGCAGGGGAATCACCATCAATTGATCCAAAGTTACCCTGACCTCTTACTAGCATATATCTCATTGCAAAGTCTTGGGCCATTCTAACCATAGAGTCGTATACAGCTGTATCACCATGTGGGTGATACTTACCTAACACTTCACCAACTACAGTTGCTGATTTTCTAAATTTAGAACTGCTTCTTAGTCCAAGTTCATTCATCGCATATAAAATTCTACGGTGAACTGGTTTAAGTCCATCCCTAACATCCGGTAGCGCACGAGTAACAATTACACTCATAGCGTAATCTAAGTATTTCTGCTCCATTTCCGAAGAAATTGTCCTTAGAATCTCACGAGTTTCCACTTCTGGTTCAAATAAATTATCTTGAGAATTTTCCATATATTTTTCTTAATACGAATCTAATTTACCAGAATCCCAATTTAAATTAAAGTTCAAAATCTACTCAGCAACAATTTTAGCCTGCATAGATGGATGAAAATTACAAATTACATCATAGCTACCAGCTTCATTAATTGTGAATTTGAAAGTAGAAGATTGTGAAGCTTGTATTATTTCAGAACCTTGATCTAAACCTTGAATGAAAAAATCATGGGGAACCGAATCCAAGTTCTCTATATTTAGAGTAATTTCTTGTCCAACGGGAACTTTAATTTCATTAAATCCAAAACTCATATTTTCCATTGCAATATCGAAATTAGTTGTCAGGTTTGAGCTGTTTTGAGTATTTGTAGTTGTTTTTTCCTGAATATCAAACCAATAAATTTGATTATCAAGATTTAGTTCATTCGATTGATTTGAATCAAAGACTTTTTGAGCATCTTGATTGGTGTTTAGAGGGAACGTCCAAACACTTTCTATTTTTTTGTCTTCAGAAATATTTAGCTTTTCATTACTACTTATATATCTAAGATCCCAACCAGTATTACTTAAGGTAACATTGCTTTGAATCATTTCTTCAAAAGATGGATTTTCACATACTTCATATGATTTATCTGAGAATACTAACAAAGGTACACCCTTCTTAAATACTTTATTTTGATTTAACTCACTACAGCAATACCCTCCAGATGCTAAATCAAGTTCAAAGTTATCTGTGAAAAATTCAAAAGGAGCAACGAAAAAAGATTCCTTAGGTTCAGAGTTTTGGAAACTTATAAATCTTAAATTTGCACCCTTGAAATTAATTCTATTTAACAAGTCTTTAAATGTAGAATCTTCAGATTGGTAAATCACATGAAAACTTTCAGATTGAGGTACTTGCTTAATATTGTCTGGTTCACATTGGAAGTTTGATGCAAAGTCATCCGCAGAAACTGCTTGACCTGACAAAAAACCAGTCAAATCAGATAAAGGTTGAAGGCTTGGAGGTGTGTTTTCTGGCTTCTGATTAATGGATTCAGCTAAAATAAAAATTAACAAAGCAATAATAAATAAAATAGATAATTTAGTTTTGGAATTCATTTTAAAACGTTAATTTAAGTAGTGAAATTTTAGCAAAAAAGTTATGCTTTTAAAATTAAAATTTGTTATAATATGTATAAGTAAATGACATAAATGGATTTAGTAGATAAATTATTAGGACCCTTAAGAAAAAAGGTTCAAAATTCCAAAAAAAACTCTAAGAAAAAGGTTGGTAAAGAAAAAGCCAAAGCTAACAAGAAGACTTCCGGTAAAGTAATGGGATCCCTTCCGGACTTGCAATCCTTAGATTGGAAGGATCAGATAGAGACCTTAAAAGAAGCAGAAAAAAAGATCAAACCAACTTTAGATAAAATTGAAGATTTGTCTAAAGACTTTGCTGAAAAATCAAAAAAAGAAGCAATTAAATCTAAAGATAAACTCGGTGGCTTATTTAAAAAAACTAAAAAGAAAGCTAACGAAAGTAAGAAAAAAAATAAAGCTAATGCCAATTACGCTTTAATTGAAAAGGAGTACAAAGAAGGATTAGTTCTACTTCAAGATATCCTAGCACCTTCTTCAACTAAAACTGATTATAGAAAATTCAATTATTCGGGGGTGTTCTCTAAGACATTATTTGTATATGCTTATCCTCGTTTTCTGAATGTAAACTGGATGGCTCCGCTGGTGAATTTCGATGGGACGATGAGGATTTCTCAATATATATATCCATTCCAGTCAGCAAAAATTCTTCAAGTCCTTACAAAAAAAGTAACTCAAATGCGCTCTGAAATGAGAATTCAAAGAGAAAAGGGATTAATTTCAGATCCTGGACTGGAGACGGCAGCTCAAGATGCAGAGCAGTTAAGGCACGATATTCAAAAAGGAATTGAAAAGTTTTTCCAATTTGGACTTTATGTAACAGCCTACTCTACAGATGAAACTAAGTTAGAAAAAAGCATTTCTCAACTGGAATCTGTAATGCAAGGTCAACTTGTTTTGTCTAAAACGGCTGATGTAAGAATGGAGCAGGGTTTTAACGCCACTTTACCATTTGCATTAGACGAACTTGACGTTTCTTATAATATGAACACCTCACCTCTATCAGCTTGTTTTCCGTTTACTTCTGCAACCTTAACCTCAGATGAAGGTATTTTATATGGTTTAAATCGACACAATGATTCTTTGGTAATCTTTGATAGATTTTCATTGGAAAATGCAAACTCAGTAGTTTTTGCAAAATCTGGTGCCGGTAAATCATACGCTGTAAAACTTGAAATTCTTAGGTATTTAATGTTGGACACTGATGTAATTGTAATTGATCCTGAAAATGAGTACGAAGCTTTAAGTCAAACTGTTGGAGGAAGCTACTTAAGAGTATCTTTAAATGCTGATAAGAGAATTAATCCATTTGATCTACCATCGCCAATAGCCGCTGAAATTCTAAAGCCAGGAGATTTGCTTAGAAGTAATATTATTAATTTAATTGGATTGATGAAGTTGATGCTTGGTAATATGACTCCAAAAGAAGAGGGAATTATGGATAAAGCTCTTAATGATGTTTATTCTCTTAAGGGAATAACCATGGACTTAGTTGATCCATCTCAAAAAACTCCACCAACTATGGAGGATTTACAATCAGTTTTAGAAGGTATGGATGGAGCAGATAGTTTAGTTCAAAGACTTCAAAAATATACAGAAGGTACTTACGCTGGAATATTTAACAAGCAAAGTAATTTAGATTTACAAAACGGATTAGTAGTATTTTCAATTAGAGATTTAGAGGATCAATTAAGACCAATTGCAATGTATATCATACTTAATTACATTTGGAATAGAGTAAGAAGTAAAATGAAAAAAAGATTATTAGTTGTAGATGAAGCCTGGACAATGATGCAACACGAGGACTCTGCTAAGTTTTTATATGGACTAGTTAAAAGAGCACGTAAATATTACTTAGGTGTAACAACTATCACACAAGATGTAGAAGATTTCATGAGATCAGATTATGGGAAACCTATTATTACAAACTCATCAATGCAATTGCTTTTAAGACAGTCTCCAACCGCAGCTGAATTATTACAAAAAACCTTCCATTTAACGGAAGGTGAAAAGTATTTACTTTTAAATTCTAATGTAGGTCAGGGATTATTTTTTGCGGGGAATAAACATGTAGCCATTCAAATTATAGCATCTTATAGCGAGAACAGTGTAGTTACAACAAATCCTCAAGAAATACTAAATAAGCAATAGTTTATTTAGTATCAATTAAGATTTTATTTAGAACCGGATCGTTATCATTCAAAATATCTTGAGCGGAAGTTTTTACATAAACATCAGGTGAAATCCCCAGTTTGTTAATAGATTTTTTCTTTGGTCCAAGCCAAAGTCCAACTGTTAACTTTAAGGCTGAATCATCAGAGAAGTTTAAAAGTTCTTGAAGACTTCCTTTGCCATAAGTTTTTTCACCATAAACTTTTACATTTTTATATTCTTGCAAAGCTAAAATTAAAATTTCAGATGCGGATGCAGTTCCTTTGTTTGTCATAAAGTAGATATTCTTGTCTATCGAATTGTCCTTAGAAGCAATTATTGAATTAAGATTTCCATTTGATTTAGTTGTAGAAACAATTTCTTGATTTTGAGATAAGAACAAATCAGCAATCATTATTGCAGAATTTAAATACCCACCTGGATTTGATCTTAAATCAATAATGATATTCTCTATCTTACTTGTATTATGTTTATTTAGGATATCTTCAACTTTTTTAAAAGTTTCAACTCCAAAAGATCTAATATCTAAAAGTAAATTCTTGTTTTCAACAATCGAACCACTAACAAGAGGTATATCTATTTTGGCTCTTGTTATATAAAAGTCTAAAAATTTAGTTCCTCTTTTTACTGTTAGTTTTACTTTTGTTCCTTTTGGTCCTTTAATTAAAGATATTCCTTCTTGAATAGTTTTTCCGCTCAAATCAATTCCATTTACTGAAACAACAATGTCTCCAGGCATTAAACCTGCTTTCAAAGCAGGGCTTCCTTTTAACGGAGTTATAACTTGAAATTGCTTATTCTCGTTAAGCATCATTGATGCACCAATCCCTTCTAATTCTTGGTTTAAAGAATCTAAGAAGTTTTGTTTTTCTTGAGGAGTTTGAAATGAAGAATGTGGGTCATCTAAGGATTCAACCATTCCATTAATAGCACCATAAACTAATTTTTGCTTTGAAATATCATCCTTAAAAAAATATTTATCATTTATAGTTTTATACACATCAAGCAAAAAGTTTTCATAATAATCTATTGGTTGACTGTAGTCATCCTTTTTTACTTTCTGAAAATTTTCCCTAATTAAATAAGATTGAAACTTCAATAAATCCTCTTTAGTGATAGAGTCATCTAAGTTGAATTTTTTATTGTTTACCTCAATTAAGTTGTTTTTAATAGCAAAATATAAAAGTTTTGTGTCTTTGGACTTGTAATTTATTTGCCTTACAAGTTTATACATTTTTCGAACTGTATACTTTGGATTCTTAGTTTTAAAACTGGAGTAAAAGTAGTTCAAAAACTCTGAATATGATACATTTTTATCATTTAAAAATTCTTTATTGGGCATTTCATGAATAAACATATCAAAAAAATCATGAACTGCACCTCCAGACAAATTGTTATTATCAGCTAAAGCATTTGAAAGAATAGAAAAAGTAAGAGAAATAATTAGAAATTTTTTAAAAATTTTCATTGTAAAATTTAAATCTTATAAATTTATTAAAACTTTGTTTTGCATTAAAGTCAAATTCAAAGATCTTCTGAAATTTTGCGTTTTTAGTTCAAACCTATTATAATTTGGTTGATTTTAAATATAGATATGACAGAAAAAACAAATAACGATTACGGAGCCCAGCAGATTACGGTCTTAGAGGGCTTACAAGCAGTAAGGAAAAGACCAGGGATGTACATAGGTACAACAGATGTTGCAGGTTTGCACCATATGGTTTGGGAAATTGTAGATAATTCAATCGATGAAGCCTTAGCTGGCCATTGTAAAAACATTGAAATAGTAATGCATGAAGATGGATCTTTAAGCGTACAAGATGACGGTCGTGGTATTCCAGTTGAAAAACATGCCAAAACAGGTAAATCAGCTCTAGAAACAGTGTTAACTGTGCTGCATGCCGGTGGTAAATTCGGTGACGGTGGTTATAAAGTATCTGGTGGTCTTCACGGGGTTGGTGTATCTGTAGTGAATGCACTTTCTACAAGTTTAATAGCTGAGGTAAAAAGAGACGGAAAAGTTTACCAACAAAGTTATTCAAAAGGGGACACTCAAACAGAATTAGAGGTAGTTGGAGAAGCTAAAAAAACAGGAACTAAAATCACATTTACTCCTGATGAAAGTATTTTTGAAACAACAAAATTCAATTTTGATACTATTAAAAATAGAATTCGACAGCAAGCCTATCTTACCAAAGGAATCATCATATCTATCGAAGATAAAAACACTAAACAAAGAGCTAAATTCTTCTTTGAAGGAGGTGTAAAATCTTATATCAGACATATTAATAAAGACAAAGAGCCTGTTACCGGAATTTTTTATACTGAAAAAGAAACTGATGAATGCTCTGTAGAAATTGCACTTCAATATACAGGATCGTATCAAGAACATATGTTCACTTATGCAAATAATATTTATACTCCAGAAGGTGGTATGCACCTTACAGGATTTAAATCTGCATTGACTAGAACTATCAACGCTTATGCTAGAGAGAAAGGATTATTAAAAGAAAAAGAATCAAACCTAACTTCTGACGATGTTCGAGAGGGTCTTTCAGCAGTTGTTTCTGTTAAACTAGGAGAGCCTCAATTTGAAGGACAAACCAAATCCAAATTAGGTAATCCTGAAGTTAGAGGTGTAGTTGAATCAGTATTTGCAGAAGAATTAAATTACTTCCTACAAGAAAATCCAAAAGATGCCAAAGAAATAATTTCAAAATGTAATTTAGCTGCAAAAGCTAGAATGGCAGCCAGAGCAGCAAGAGAATCTGTAATCAGAAAAGGTGCCTTAGAAGGTATGACTCTTCCAGGTAAACTTGCAGATTGTTCTTCTAAAGATCCAGTAAGATCAGAATTGTACCTGGTGGAGGGTGACTCAGCAGGTGGTTCAGCAAAACAAGGTAGAGACAGAGAAACTCAAGCCATCCTTCCATTAAGAGGTAAAATTCTTAATGTAGAACAAGCTAGATTAGATAGAATCCTTCAAAATGAAGAAGTGAAATCACTTATTACAGCCTTAGGTGTTGGAATTTCTGATTCTTTTAATATTGAAAAATTAAGATATCACAAAGTTATAATCATGACGGATGCCGATGTTGATGGTGCCCATATTGCAACTCTATTACTTACTCTTTTCTTTAGATACTTTAGACCTGTAATTGAAAATGGTCATTTGTTTTTAGCAAATCCACCTTTGTATAAACTATCTCAAGGTAAAAAAGTATTCTATGCCTATTCAGATACGGAAAAAGAAAAAATAATTTCTGAAAACTTTAAAGAAGATGCCAAAGTTAACGTACAACGTTATAAAGGTCTAGGGGAAATGAATCCAGATCAGTTATGGGAAACTACAATGGATCCAACTACCCGATCATTGTTTAAAATTACAATTGAAGACGCCGAAGTTGCCGACTCAGTTTTTGATACTTTAATGGGTAAAGATGTACTACCAAGAAAGAAATTTATTCAATCTAAAGCAAAAGAGGTAAAAAACCTTGATATATAAAAAATATTGTATATAATACGAGTAACTAAATGAAAGAAATATGTTTATTCATGTAAAAAGAGATCCTAAAGAATCATTCGAAAGAATGCTTTCAAGATTCAAAAAATTACTTCAAAGAAGCCATAAAGTAGTAATTGCTAAAGAGCAATCAAGACATACTAAAAAGCCAACTAAAAGATATGTTAGACAGGCTGCAATTATGAGAGAATACTACAGAGCTGAAAAGAAAAAGAAACAATTCTACTAGAATGCAAATTCAAAACACAATTAAAAGGGCTTTATATATAGAGTCCTTTTTATCTATTCCAAAGGTTAAAAAATTAATGTTATTAGGGCATTATCTAAAAATGCCGCATTTACAAGTTCTTGCAAATTTAGAACTTGAAATTCCGGATTATGTTTTTGAATCTTATATTTTAGATCTTAAGCAAATTCAAAAAGGAGTTCCTTTAGAGTATTTAACAAATATTAAAGGCTTTTATGAATCTGAATTTTACGTAGATGAAAATGTATTAATTCCTCGACCTGAAACTGAGATTTTAGTTCAAACAGCCATTGATTTAAACCTATCTGAAAATTTTCAGGCCATAGATCTAGGAACCGGATCCGGCTGTATTGCTATTTCACTTGCAAAAAAGTATCCAAAATCCAATTGGATAGCTGTTGATGTTTCAAAAAAAGCTTTAGAAGTTGCTAGCAAAAATACAAGGTTGAATGATGTTAAAAATGTAAATTTATTAGAGTCAAACTTGCTAGACTCTATACCAAATCGCAAATTTAATTTGATTACAGCAAACCTTCCATATATAGGCACTGAAACTTTTTCTGGTATATGTCAGAACACTAAACGTTTTGAGCCAAATATAGCTTTATTTTCTGGTCAAGATGGTTTAGATTTATATAGACAATTATCAAAGTCTTTAAAGTCCAAGAATATTGAGTTTGATTACTTATTAGCAGAGTTTGCTGATAACCAAGGTCCCTCCTTAATTTCAGTATTTAAAGAAGATTTTCCGGATTTAAATTACAGACTTATCAAAGACTTAAACCAAAAAGAAAGAATATTATTAATTTTCAAAAATGTTAGATAAACTTCAGCCAATACTCGACGAATTCCAAGAAATCGAAAAGAAATTACAAGACCCAAATATTGTTTCTGATCAAAAAGAATACAAGAATATAATGATCAAAAGATCAGATTTAGAACCAAAAGTTAAAATTATTTCAGAATATAAAAATACGCTTCAAGGTATTACAGATTCAAAAGCAATGTTAGAATCTGAAAGTGATAAAGAAATGCTAGAGATGATTCAAGCTGAATTAAAAGAACTTCAAGATAAAGTTCCAGGTTTAGAGGAAGCTGTTAAAAAAGCCTTGATTCCTAATGACCCTAATGATTATAAAAACTGTATCGTAGAGGTAAGAGCAGGGGCTGGTGGAGACGAAGCTTCGCTTTTTGCATCTGAATTAATGAGAATGTATCAAAGATATTGCGACGAAAATGGTTTTTCTGTTGAAATTCTTTCAATGAATGAAAACGAAACAGGTGGTATTAAAGAAGCAATCTTGCAAGTTAATGGACCTAAAGCTTATGGTACCTTAAAGTATGAATCAGGAGTACATAGAGTGCAAAGAGTCCCTGTAACCGAATCTCAAGGTAGAGTACACACATCTGCAGCTTCAGTTGTTGTTATGCCAGAAGTTGAAGATGTTGAAGTGGATATCAATGAAGCTGATTTAAGAATTGATGTGTTTAGATCATCAGGTCCTGGTGGACAATCTGTAAATACAACAGATTCTGCAGTTAGAATAACTCATGTTCCTTCAGGAATTGTAGTTTCATGCCAAGATGAAAAATCACAACATAAAAACAAAGCTAAAGCTTTAAATGTTTTAAAAACAAGACTTTATGATTTAGAACTTCAAAAGCAACAACAAGAGCTAGGAAGTCAAAGAATGGCTTCGATTGGATCAGGGGATAGATCTGAAAAAATTAGAACATACAATTTTCCACAAGATAGAGTCACAGACCACAGAATTAAACAGTCTTGGAATAACTTACCAGGTATCCTAAACGGAAGTCTTAAGTCTGTTTTAGAGGCTTTAATGGTAGAAGAAGAAGCAAGAAAATTAACAGCTTTAGATAGCTAATCTTTAAAGTTTTCTTGGAATTCTTGGATCTCATGTTTTAACTTTTGAAGTTTATCATGCTTAGAAATTAAAATTACACTATCATCAATATTGTATTGTTTTTCTAGGATTTCTTTAATTTTATCAATATCCATAGAGGTTCTTAATATTTTATAAGGAACGTTCTTATCAATCGCAACTTGTAAGACCTCACCCCCATTAATATTTGGCATATTAAAGTCAGTAAGTAAGAATATATCAGTGTTTGTAAGCTCTTTTATTAACTCTACTGCTCCAACACCGTCTTCAAAAAACGCAATTTGTTCACCACTTATATTCTTGCTTTTAAATAAATTTTTATATAAATTCATCATATTAGGATTATCCTCGCAAACTATATATTTTACAGGCATTTTTATGGATTATTTTTTATTTATGTTTATAATAGAGTAAAATTCAAAAAACAAAATGGATATTTTTAAATTTAATTCAAAAGTCAAAAGTTTCGAAGAAATTTTCTTTGACTCTCATTGCCACATTCAATTTGACGACATAGATGAGTCAATTGATTCAATAGTTTTAAAAGCACAACAAGCTGGTTTAAATAAATTAGTTGTAGTTGGCATCGACCATAAATCAACCTTGAATTCACTAGATATTCAAGAACAATTTCCTGGTTTTTGTTACTCCACTCTGGGAAATCACCCTTATAATGCAGATAAAGACTGTAAATTCATACTTGACCTTTTAGATAAATATCCAGAAAGCTTTTGTGCAATTGGAGAGACAGGATTAGATTATTTTAAAAATAATTTAAAAAAAGAAATTCAAATAGAATCTTTTTATAACCATTGCGAAATTGCAAAACGTTTTGATTTGCCAGTAATCATCCACTTAAGAGAATATAAAGATTGTATCGAAGATTGTTTGTCAGTTCTTAAGCAAACAGGAACCCAAAAAGCTATTTTTCATTGTTTTACTTCAGATCTTCAAGATGCTAAAAAATTATGGGAAAAAGGATACAAAACTTCCTTTGCACTCCTAACTTTTTATCCTAAAAATAAACATATATTAGAAGCCTTTCAAAAATGTCCCTTGGATAACTTACTAATAGAAACAGACACTCCTTATCTTCCTCCTAAAAATATGAGAGGTAAGCAAAACAAACCCTATTTTCTTAAAGATTTTTTGGAATTTAGACAGAGGTCTTGCTAAATATATCGATTAAAGGCATGATTTTTGACTGAAATCTTAAATCTTCAGAAATAAGATTAATTCCAGAAGTTGAAATTGAATGAGTTTCATATAAGAATCTTTCTAAAATGGATTTAATTTGTGATTTATATATAGGATCTTCAAAAATACTTTGAAATTCAGGGATACAAATTTTTTCAGAAATAAGATTGATCATAAATTCCATCATTTGTATATATACATGTTTAGTTTGAGTTTTATCTAAACCTGGAATGTTACAAATATTATTGAATTTATTAAAGGTTAAAAAGTGTATAGCATCTATTAAACCTGCTTTAGAGGAAGGAAGATATTTTTCTTTTATCCTTTTCATTTGACCAGAGGAATATTCTGAATGATCATCCCGCTCATCTCCTTTAGTATTAGTTGGAACTATTTGAACTTCAACTTTAGTAAAATTATCTTCATTACTTACAATTTCATCAAAACAATCAAAAACATCATTTAGAACCTGCCCTTTAATCTCATGACAAGAATGATTGAATTCTAAATCTGTTAGATTTGCCATTTGCTCCTCAGTTAGATCTAAATCTGTTTTTAATTTATGAATGAGTGCTAACTGTATTGATCTTTTATGTTCTTCAAGAGAAGTAGAAATTCTTGATTCATTAATTTTCTCTAAAAATTCAGCTCTTTTATCGTGCGTAAACTGGTATCTTAATACAAGTTTTAAGTTTTTAAATCCTAATGAATCTTTTTTAAATCCTGTGCCAGTCATAGTATATCTAGTTTTGCCAAACGTCGTATTTCCAAACTTATTCATTAAATAAGAGGTAAGTATCTCGCAACATTTATCAATTTTCTCTTTATCCTCCTCAACTGATAAAGGTAAAGAAATTCTGATTCTTAGCATATCAAAAATTTGATTTGGAGGAGTATCTTTTCCTAAAGCTTTTTGAATAGCTCTATCAACGGATTTAATTTGAGGTATCTGCAAGATACAAGGAATTTTCTCTGTATTAATTAATAAATTTACTCCAAGTATATGTACACCTTTTTGATTTTCACCATAATCAACAAATTCATCTTGTTCTTTAAATTCATCTATAAAAGAAACTCTTGCATATTTAACTTCAGTTTCATGATATAAGGATTTCATTAGAACATTTTTGTGCATAATATATAAAATCAAATGTATTAAATTATTTGATTTCCAAAAATACTCCATGGAATTGAAATCTGGATTATTTGTAATTTGTTGTAATGTTTTTCTTTTAACATAGTTCACTAAGTAATCAATGGATTCTTTGAATGTAGTTCCAGGCTTAAAAACTTTACATGTAGAAAAATCATATTTACTACCATTAATAACAGATGGTAAAAGACTTCCTTCAAGTTCTTGATATTTATCTAAAAATACTCTGTATGACTCTTCTTTAGTGAAACCTTTTTCCTTAAACATCATAACTATAACATCCAAAGCTTTTTCAAAATGCTCTTGAAGCTTTCCAAGTCCAGCTAGCTCCGATAGCCTATTTAAAATATTGGTTTTTTCTTCTAAATTAATATCTTCAATATATTGAATTTTTAAACCAGCAACTTCATCGATCATTCCACTTCTATCTGCTAAATTAGCTAATCTTTTAAAGCTGAGATTATGTGGATCTTCCTCGTTTATACATTTTTCAACTAGGTCCCTATTTTCATTGTCTATTAAATTCCAAGCCTTATCAAATTCAAGCGATTTATTATAAAGACCGATTTTAAATACATCAATCAGATGACTTTTACGTGAGTCATTCAATTCATAAAAAATATTATAAATATTTTCAATATTTATCGTAAAAAGTTTATTTATATAATATCTAAGCTTACTTTCTGTATTTTGATCTTTATTCTTAATAAATTCATTAAACCATACAATTAATCTAAAAACATTTGCAAAGTTAATGTTAGTATTAGCTTCTTGTCCAGGAATAGATTTTAACAAGGAATTAATTTTAGTAATTTTTTTATAAATTTTATCAAAATTATGTTCTTCGGATTTCTTGGAGCACAATTCAAATATTCTTTTTGTTTTATCGTTATTTAAGTGTTGAATACTTATATCTTCCTTAGCGAATGATTCTAAAACATGTTGCTTAAAGTTATCAAACTCAACTGCATCAATTCTTTCAAAATCATTAAATAGATTTAATTCATATGTTTTATCAATAGAAGGAGTAATGTCTGAATCTAGAGTTAAATTTAATTTACTTGAAAATTCAAATCTTTTTATATTGTCCCGAATTCTTTTTAACGTTGAAACATCAGCGTGCAAAAACTGACCAAGTAACAAATCATTCACAGCAAGATCCAATTGATAATTTGAAGTCTCTGCAATAATTGTTTTTATTTCTTTACTTTCTTTAATTGCCTCATCTATTTCTTCTCTAGCAAAAACTGTTGGTTGACAATCTAAAACAAGTGGAAAACGTGAAATCTGATCAAATAAATGTTCTCTATTTGCAAGAGGAAACAAATTTTCAGACATTTTTAAACTCGTAGAAAGATCAAAAGTTTCTTCAAATGAAATTTGTTCTGGATGCTTTATCATATGTTTTAATTAAGACATATTAATACTTCAAGTCAAAGAAATTGTCAATAAAATTGAGATTTAAATGCTATAATTCTCTAAATGATAACATTAGAAAAATGATCGAATATTCCAAAATTAAAATAAAAGGGGACAAAAAAAACTCAGATTTTTTCTTCAAATATCTAGATGAAATCTATAAATTCAGAAAGGAAAATAAAATTGATCTCAATATTAAAAATATACATCATTTTGTTATTCAAACCAAGTCAGAATTTGCCGTTTCTTTAATTTGTGAATGGTTAATGCAATCACCTTATAATTATGAATTTTCTTTTGTTCATGAATTAAAACGACATCATGTCTTAAGGTTTAATGACCAATCACCAGATATTTTAATTCAAGAAAATCTTTCGCCAGAAGAGGATTTTGTTTTCTTTCAAAACTCTTTAAATCCAAAAAGTAAAGAAAACCCAAATATCAAATTTATAGGAGAGGTATTCGAAGTAACAGATTTAAAAAAATTAGATGGAATTTTAACAAATACTCAAAAAGTAAAATTTCAAGACCCACTACCAGATAAATTTTATGATGACTACATCCACTGGACGACCCCATCTATTTATACTCATAACAGCATTGGATACAAACAAAGACCAAATGCTCAAAGAACATATTTAATGGACCAAGAATGGAATTTTGATGATGAAGCAAAAGCTAGATTCAAGCTTTCAAAAGATATGTTCAATAATTTATCTTTAAACAAGTATGTTCTGCCAATAGATCACTTTGCAACTAGAATTTATTCTCATGATAGAGAACTTGCAATTTTAGAGTATTTAACTCTTACAAATTATTGGTTTTGGGGAGCATATAACATCGGTGATCAAAATTCTTCAACAAATGTTTGTAGAAATCTTCAAGGTGATCCAGAAAGCATTAGCCCAGCAAAAGTATTTACAGCCAATAATACCCCAGCTTTTTTAAGCTTTCTAGATGGTCTTCCTTGTCCAACTGAAAATTTCGTACAGTTATACGGTAGAAGACTTCATCATTTTGCATTAGGAGTCACTGATGGATTTATTGGAGATGAATCTAAAAACTACCGAAACGTAGATTATGTAGTTGATCAACTAAAAAACTCACATATGCAATTTTTAGATCACGTTATTGGATCTTGCCAAGAGGGACTAAAGCAAATTTTCAGCAAGAAATCAGCCCACAGTCTCTTGATCACTGAATACATACAAAGATGCAACGAGTTTGATGGATTTTTCACAAAAGAAAACGTTGCAGCTCTCACAAAAGCAGCAGGGGATGACGATTTAATAACTTAATTAAAATTTGAAATAACTTTATACCCTAATCTTTTCATTTCTTTAGACCTGTCTTCGAATAAAAAGGCAGGTTTTATTTTCCCAGTTAAGGAACATTCACCCATAAAAATCGTATCAAATTTATTTGCTTGTTTAGAAAAAGAACTCTTTAGAGCCATCATTAAAGATAAATCACAACCTGTATCTTTGATTTTAAGTCCACCGGTAACATTTACATAAACATCAAACTCCGAAAGGTCGACACCATGATATTTTTGGAGCACAGCTAAAAGCATATTTAATCTGTTTAAATCAAATCCTACGGTAGATCTTTTAGGATATCCAAAGTTAGACCTTACACATAAAGCTTGAATTTCAACAATTATTGGCCTAGATTCCGATAGCATACATCCAAGTGCAGCTCCAATTACTGAAGTTTCATGGTCTTCTAAAAATTCTTTGGTAGCATCCTCAACTGGCTTTAATCCACTTGAGTCCATTTTAAAAATACCAACTTCATTGGTAGGACCAAATCTATTTTTAACACTTTTTAAAAACCTATAAGGACTCACTCTATCACCCTCTAAATACAAAACAACATCAACCATATGTTCTAACATTTTTGGACCAGCAATTTCTCCTTCCTTAGTAACATGACCAATTAAAACGCAAGTTACCCCAAGTGGTTTTACTTTTTCAATTAAAGTCTCACAAATCAAACGATAATTTGAAGTTTTAGACATTCCAGGGTCTAGTGATTTTAAAACTTGAATTGAATCAATAATTAAAACTTGATATTTATTTTTATCTAACTGGTCTAAAATATGCTCAATATACATTGATTCTAAAAAATCCACATTATCTAAATTAGTTCCTAGCCTATTTGAACGTGATGCAATTTGCTCTACAGATTCTTCCCCAGCTAGATATAAACTTTTATAATCATTGTTTAAGAATTTTAAAATTTCTAAACACAGAGTGGATTTTCCAATTCCTGGCTCACCTCCAAATAAATAAAGTCCACCTTTGAAAAAACCGCCTCCTAAAACTCTATCTATTTCATAAGAGAAATTTTTAATTCTAAAATTAGTTTTTTCTTGGTTCTCAAGTTCAGAAATCTTTCTAACAGTTTTACTTAATACAGATTTCCCTGAAACCAAAGAGCCCGCTCCTGATTTACTTACTATTTTTTCCTCAAAAGTGTTCCATTCATTACAACTTAAACATTGACCCATCCAAGAGTATTCAACTTTCCCACAATTAGTACATACGTATTGTGTTTTTACTTTTGCCATTATCTATGAATTACAAGATCCTTTACGAGTTCGACTTGATGAGTTTTGCTCCTTCAAGGTCAAAGTCTTTTTATACTCAGCCTGCCATCCAATTCTATTAATTGAAATTTGAATAAAACTAGCAATTCCACTGATTGCAAAAACTAAATATGCAAAATACAGACCTGGTAAAAATAAATAAACAAAAGTTGCAAACATTGCAATCCACACTGAAGCACACCAAGGGCATCCAAGTAAATCAGTCATTAATCTTTTCAATCCACCTTGTGGTTTGTTTCTCTCTATCATTGTTTTCCCATCAACCTTCACTTCTTTGAGTTCTAAAAACCAGTCTCGAATATATTGAGCTACAGAGTCATATACAAAAAGTCTAACAAGTCTAAATGTTGTTAAAGAAATTAAAATTAAATCAAATGTTTTTATATCATCAAATGACTTTATTAATTTTAAATCAAATAATAGATAGTTAAATAAAAATAGGATTACAAAAAATACAAAGCTTAATGCCATACTATAAGAACTAGGATAAGTTTTTTCTTTTAAATTTTGCATTTTTATAAGTTAATTTCTGACTAGATTTTATCATAGAATTTAACTAAGATAAATTTAAATTAGAAATTTGTTAATATGTTAAACAACCCAAAACTCAAAGAATTAGTTTGCCTATTTTTAAGAGAAAACAAAAAACACAATCTAAGTAGCATAAAATCACCTCAAGAGGTGGAAGTAAAACACATCAAGGACTCTCTTGAAATTTTAGAATTTATGGATTTAAAAGATAAACAAATATTAGATATTGGATGTGGAGGAGGATTTCCATGTTTACCACTTGCAATTTCAGTCCCAGAAAGTCAGTTTTGGGGACTAGACTCTGTCGAAAAAAAATTAGATTCTATTCAAGACATCTGTAACGAACTAAAAGTTCCAAATCTTCAAACTATTAATGCCAGAGCTGAAGAAGTTGCCCACGATCCAGATTTTCGTGAGAAATTCGACATAGTTTTAACCAGAGCCTTTGCTCCTTGGCCAATTTTACTTGAGCTTGCACTTCCATTTTTAAAGGTCGGGGGTGTCTTAATAGCTTACCAGGGTCCAAGAATCCAAGAAGATCTTGAAGCCTTTAAAGATTACGAAAAACACTTTGGTGGTAAATTTCAAAAAGTCATTCAAACCGAAGTTCATGAAAATCAAAGAATTTTTGTGTTTATAGAAAAAACTCAAAATTCAATCTCAAGATTTCCAAGGAAATACAATCAAATTAAAAACAAGAAATTAAATTGATCTAAGTTTTTATATCTGATAAATTGATATCACGTGGGTTAGTAGCTCAGTTGGTAGAGCAACGGCCTCTTAAGCCGCTGGTCCTGGGTTCAAGTCCCAGCTGACCCACCACCACATCTTTTTAAAAAAAATGTATTGACAAAAAAGCAAAGGGTGATATGGTTAAAAAAAAGATAATAAAAAAATATGATTGAACGATATGATAAAGTGTTAAAAATAAATAAACCTGTTGAATACGAAGTTGATTTATCAGAATGCTATAACACTGAATCCGAAATAGATGAAATAATAAATGCACTAAAGGTATTACTTAAAATTGAAGATTACCTTTACTGTGGAATAGACTCAAATAGTATAGGGAAAACACGCTGTTCGGAAACAACCCCTGGTATAGTCTGGTGTACAGAATATAAATTGTTATATAGCGGTTCAAGTTATAATAAATTTTGCTCTTCAACAGATGACAACCCAATAAAGCATGCTTTGTATTACGATGAACCTGCTATTGCAATATATGAAAAGTCTGAAATGAGTCATGAAATATCAATCCAGGGTTCTGATTATGCATATACTCAAAATCATTCAGCCTTAATTGCATATATAAAATTTAAATTTTAAATTTATTTATTTAGATTTAGAAATTTGTGTTTTTATTTTAATTAACTATTATATATTCATAGTTAATTGATTAAATGTTTTCACTTATAATTACTTCGTACAACGAGATTGAAAATACTAAAAATCTAATTCAAAACATCCTTAGCTCATTTAATAAAAACGATGAGCTTATTTTAGTAAGTCCCAATGTAGAACTAAAAGAATTTTTAGACAAACAAAGAAAAGAGTTCAACAAAGTTTTTATAAAAGACTCTAAAAAAGGTAAGCCGGCAGCTTTAAACCTAGCTTTAGAAAAAGCTCAAGGTAAGTTTATAATTTGCACCGATGGCGATGTAATCCTAAGAGAAAATGCAATTCCAGAAATTCTAAAACCATTTCAAGAAAGAGAAGTTGGCTTAGCATCAGGGCAACCAATTTCAAAAGACGATAGAAATTCTCTTTTTGGTTATTGGTCTCATTTTTTGGTAAATGCAGCTCATATAACCCGGCAAAAAAGAGAAGATAAGAATCAATTTTTTGTTGCTAGCGGATACTTATTAGCTTTTAGAAATTCACTTATTGATCTTATTCCAGAAAACACATTAGTTGACGATGCCTGGATTTCTCATAATATATCCAACCAAGGTCATAAAATTGCTTATGCTCCTTTAGCAAGAGTAGAGGTTCATTTTCCTAAGAATTTCAAAGACTGGATAAAGCAAAAGCTAAGATCTGTTGGAGGTTATCAAGAAAAATACATCAAAGAAAGCCAACAAAACATGCGCTCTATCAAAAGTGAAGCATTTTTAGGATTGAAATTAATTTTAACTTTCCCTCAAAGTATAAAAGAATATTTTTATACATTTTTACTTGTTATTGCCCGAATTTACTTGTGGCTTAAAATTATTTGGGTATTTAAAATTCAAAAAAATAAAACCGAAAATCTCTGGAAGAGAATAGATTCTAGCAAGTATTGACAATATCAAAAATATTGATAAGTTGAGAAAGATTTAATTATCCTGTATGGAATACCGAATTAAAAGTTTATCTGAATTTCAAAACGATCGACATCTTAAGGAACTAGAAGAGTTTTCCAAAAATTATTGGATCTCATCAGGTTGGTCAAAAGAACATTTTACTGAACAAAGTGGATATCCTCTTAAAATGAAACTGTCTTTTATAGCTCAAACTATTCAAGAAGAAATCATAGGACTGGTGATATGTTCTGAAAAGCAACATGAATTATTAAAGTGTTCAATGGATCCATATTTATACATTCACAAACTTGTAGTTAATCCTGATTTTAGAGGTCATTCAGTGGGATACAATCTCCTAGATCAATCTATTAAAGAGGGTGAACGTTTTGATCTTTACGAACAACAATTAAACGTTGATGAGTGGAATACTCATGCTATAAATTTTTACATTGATTGTTTTAACTTTGAACTAGCAGAGCAACAATCAACAGGAAAATGTCTCATGAAAAGAGGATATTAAATACTCCAAATCTTGACACCATTAATCATGCCTGTTAGAATACATTTAAGTAAGTAAAGCAAATGCGTAAATTTTTATTAAACAATAACAATAATAATAATTTGAATTCACCCCTAGTGAGTTAGTTTTTGCTTTCACAAAAAAACAAAATTTAAACTCACTTAAACGGTGAGTTTTTTTATAATTTAATTCAAATCAAAATGAGAACATTAATATCAGAAATTAAAACAAAACTAGAGCAAACAGTTAAAATTAAAGGAAGATTAATCTCCAAAAGAGAACTTGGAGCTATTTCTTTTCTGAAAATCCAAGATTTTACTGGTGTTTGTCAAATAGTGACTCAAGATAAATCATTAATATCACTTATAGAAGCTATGCACCCTCAGTCTATTTTAGAAGTGGAAGGAAAAGCGGTATTAGATCCAAAAGGAAATCCAGAGATTCATTTAGAATCCATAAATATAATTAATGCAGTAAAAGAAACTCCAGGCATTGATTTACAGAGCAAAGAACCTAAGGAAAAATTAGAAACAATCCTCTCACATAGAGCAATCTCACTTAGACATCCAAAATACCAAGATATTTTTAAAGTTGAAGCTGCCATCATTCAAAGTTATCGTGAGTTTATGACTGATTTTGGTGCTACAGAATTTTTTAGCCCCTTGATTCTCGCCTCATCTTCGGAAGGAGGAGCCGAAATCTTTGAACTTGAATACTTTGACTCAAAAGCAACTCTAGCTCAGTCCGCCCAACTTTATAAACAAATTATGGTTGGAGTTTACGAAAGAGTCTTTGGACTTTCCAAGTGTTTTAGAGCTGAGAATTCAAATACAAGAAGGCACGTAACAGAAGCTACACAATTAGAGTTTGAAATGGGCTTCATTGAATCTATCGATGATATATTAGAAGTTGAAACAAATGCTATAAAGTATATTTTAGAAAAAGTTTACTCTAAATGTGAAAAAGAATTAGACCGTCTAAACGCAAGAAGATTAATGGTACCAGATGGTACATTTCCAAAATTAACATTTGATGAAGCATGCAAAGTATTAAATGATAAATTTGAAATTGATACTGAAGGTTGGGATGATCTAAGCACAGAGTCAGAAAAGCTATTGTGTGAATACGCAAGACAGGAGTTTAATTCAGATTTTATATTTGTAACAAACTTTAAAAAGGCAGCCTTTTACGCATATAGAGATGAGGATGGAATGATTCATAATGTTGATCTTTTATGTAAAGAAATGGAAATTTCTTCCGGTGGAAGAAGATTTGATTCATACGAAGACCTTAAGATGTCAATTGTTGCAGAAGGAATGGATCCACAAGACTTTTCTGAGTACCTATCAATTTTTAAATTCGGAATGCCACCCCACGGAGGCTTTGGGATTGGATTTGAAAGGTTAGTGATGTTGATAACAGGACAAGATAATATTAGAGAGTGTATTTTATTCCCTTCTGATCCAAAAAGAATAGCCTCCCAAAATATTAGATAAAATAAACAAAATGAAAGAAAAAATATTAGAATTATTAAAAGAAAAAGAATTTCAAACTTTTCACCATATTCCAGCTGATACCTCACAAGAGGTAGCTAAAATCCGAGGTACTGACCCTCGGATTGGAGCCAAGGCATTGATTATAAGAAGTAAAGGAGAGTTTTATCTTTGCGTCTTAAGAGGTACCGATAAACTAGATGCCAAAAAACTAAGAAAAAACTCTGGGATAAAAAAATTTAGTTTTATCACTCAAAATGAACTAAAAGAAATCTTTAATTTAGAAAAAGGTGCCGTTCCACCATTTGGGAATTTAATTCCCAATATAAAAGATACATTTTTCGAAAAAGATTTAGTAACAGAAAAGTATTTTGCTTTTAACATTGGAACTAAAACAGATTCAATTAAGATAGAAGGGCAAGTTGTTTTAGATTATGTGAAGCCAAAAATAATAGATTTCAAGCTTGTTGACTAATAGTCAAAATGTGATATTTTAAATAAAAAATGTATCATAATTTCAATATATCGGACAAAAATCAAGTGGACGAATGGATAATAAAAGCAGATAGATATCAGATAGATGTTTGTGATATTGCACAACAATTCAATTTAAGCATATTTATAAATCCTGATGCTCCACTTGGTTTATACAGAGAAAATGAAAATAAAATATATTTACAAAATAGTCATTTAGATATTTTTTCGCTTTGGATTTTCTTACATGAGTTAGGCCACCATAAGAACACCCTTTATGAACAAAGTCGTGAAATCCAGTCCTTATACTCTTTAGAAAAAAAAGAAAATCTTCTACAAAAAATTAAATTCTTAATTAATATTTTTAGAGCGTTTAGAATTTCTAAGAAAAATGTTTTCGGTAAAGATTTAAAATTATGGGAAAGATTAACAGAATTATATCAATCTAAATTAAACGAATTAGAATCAATTACAAGTATATTTTTTGGTTTCTCTAGAATGCCTCATCAGCAATTTATAATGATAACAAATAAACTAAGGATAGAAATTAAAAATATTGAAGACCAATTAGAAGAAATCTACATTACCTATAATTTAGATAATTATCTTTATTTAGCTATAGGAGTATCAGAATTGCTTGCGTGGTCTCATGCACTTATGGATATATATCATATTTTTGATTCCGATATAACTAGAAAAAAATATGAATTTCAATCCATCAAAACTAAAAGCATTACCGAAATTACACCTATCGAATTCATGTGTAAGACTTTAAAATCTCATTCCGTACAAAATATCTTTGATAAATCTAACGGAAACAGCTGTATAGAAACTGTTAATTTAGATGAAGATTTAGAAAATCTAATCACTGAGAGTCAATTAATTTTTCAAGATTTCATTGCATCAAATCTGTAAAGATAGTTTAATATAGTAAATAAGTCTTTTATATGTTTAGAATAGATTGTCACTTTCATCCAAATTTTAGTTTCTTGAGTAAATATAAAATCAAGAAAAAAGCCAAAAAAATTTGGTCAAAATTTAAAGATTGTAAACTAGATATAGTTATATGCTCAGAACATAATTTTAAAAAACCAAAAGAGGCCTATTTTGAGTTAATGAAATACAAACCAAAAGATCATAATACCCTTTTACTTCCAGGAGTTGAAGCAACAACTAAAGAGGGAATTGATATTATCTTATTCTCAGACTCTCCAAGTTTTTATGAGAATCATAAAG
>PBFJ01000041.1 GCA_002718715.1 bacterium | reverse complement strand
GGATTATCTTTCTCGCTATAGAAACCTTTTTTTCCTGAAAAAACACAGTCCGAGCTAAAGTGAATCAATCTAGATTTAATTTCAACACATATTTCCTTTAATCTAAAAGGAAATAAAGAGTTTAAATTTATATATTTTTCAATATTATTAAATTTTTGTTCTGATATTTTGTTAGTCTGGCCAATACAATTAATTATTACATCAGGCATCAACTCCTTAATTTTTTTTCTCAAATTATTAATATCTAGAATATCTTGAATAATTATTAATCTACTAGTATATTTCCTTTTAAAGAATTTTAATTTAGAAGAATCTCTTAAAAAACCATAAGTTTCATAATTGTTTTTTTCAAAAAAATATTTTATTAATGTATTACCTAAAAGTCCATTTGATCCAAGTATTAATAATTTCATTTTTTTACTTTAAAAAGTTTCTATGTAAAGGATTTAATTTACTTAAAAATTTTTTCTTACATTATCAGTCTTTGTTATATTAATCAAAAAATGAAAAATAAAATTATTTGTATGATACCTGCAAGAATAGGGTCACAAAGATTTAAGCAAAAAAATCTAGCACTTATAGAAGGCAAACCAGTTTTAGCGTGGGGGATTGAATCTGCTATAAATTCAGAAATATTTGATCAAATTGTCATTAATGGTGATAATATTCTTTTTAAGAAAATTGCAGAAAACTATAATTTGCAATATTACAATAGAAATTCCTTACTTTCTTCTAGTGATGCGAAATCAGATGACGTTATATATGACTTTATAAATCAATTTGATTGTGATTATATTGTTTGGTTTAATGCAATAGCACCGCTCCAGACAAAAAAAGATATTATAAACTTTACTACTACTTTAATTCAAGAAGGTTTTAATTCATTATTTTCAGTCCAATCTAATTATATACAAGCTTTATTTGAAGAATCTCCAATAAATTTTACAACTAAAGACAAGTTTTCAAAAACTCAAGATTTAAAACCAATTAAATCTTTTGTTCCATCCATGATGGGTTGGGAAAGTAAAGTTTTCAAACAAAACTATTTAAAAAACAAATACAGCTTCTTTTCAGGATCAGTAGGATATTATGAAATACAATCAAGGCTCACCTCTTTAGTTATTAAAAATGAAGATGACTTTAAATTAATAAGATCAGTTATTGAGGGATTCAAGTCATACAATAATAAAGTTGAATATTACTCTGAATAATATTATGAAAAAGATAGATCATAAAATTTTAGAGATCAAAATAAAGGAATGTTTAATTAAAAACGGAGCTAACGATTTTTCAGCCGAATCTGTTTCCAAAGGATTAGTTGAAACTTCTTTAAGAGGGGTAGATTCACATGGAATCAGGTTATTACCGCATTATATTAATTCTTTAAAAAATGGAAGAATAAATGGCAATCCAAAACTAGACGTAATAAATACATTTCCTGCTTTTGTAGGCCTCGATGCTGATAATGGATTTGGCCATGCGGCAGGATTTAAAAGTATAGAAATAGGAATGGATTTAGCAAATAAATATGGAATTTCAGCAATTTCTGTCTTCAATTCGAGTCATCCTGGTGCTATGGCCTCTTTTTCATTAAAGGCGGCAAGAAATGGATTTTGTAGCTTTTCTTTTACTCATGCAGATTCATTATTAAAGAGTTATGGAGGAAAAAACTCTTTTTTTGGGACAAACCCAATTTGCTTTGCTGCTCCAAGAAAAAATGAAGAACCATTTTGCGTTGATATGGCTCCCACTTTTATTCCTTGGAATAAAATACTTGAATCTAAAGAAAAAAATGAAACACTTAAAGATAATGTAGCCGTTGATGCCGAAGGCAACCCTACCAATAATCCTGAAAAGGCAAAAGCACTTCTTGGAATTGGAAACTATAAAGGTTTTGCATTAGCTTCAATGGTTGAAGTCCTTTGTTCTACTCTTTCAGGAATGCCTTTTGGTCCGCATATACCAAGTATGTATGGCTCATCTATTGAACAAAATAGAAATTTAGGTCAGTTCTATCTTGTATTTAGAAATGATGTCAATATACATTCAGATGTATTTAATGAGGCATTAAAAATAATGTCTGATGAAGTTAGAGAACAAGATCCAAATAATAAGAATCAACCCGTATTAATGCCAAATGATCCTCAAATCATTTTTTCGAAAGAAAGAGAAAAAAAAGGTATTCCAGTTATGAAAAATATCTTAGATTTAATATCTATTGAATAAAAATGAAAAAATCTTTAGAAATAATTTTAGTTGGGACTGGATTCTATGTTTGTGGAAAGAATAAAAAAGAATATGGAACTATTCTGCCTGCAATATTCTCATTCGCAAAATTAAATCAAATTAATGTAAAAATAATCATTGCGATTAATAAAGAAAATAGTAAAAATCATTTTTTAGAAAAATATGAATCCTTGAAAAAATTAATTGATACAAAAGATCTTGTAAAATACAAATTTATTTTTTGCAAAGGATTACCAAAAATATTTTTAAAGGAATATAAAATTAGTAAAAACTTTCTTGCTGGAATTATTTCAATTCCTGATGATCTGCACTATGAATGGTCAGAGGCACTTTTAAAAGCCAAAATTCCATTAATGGTAGTTAAGCCTCTTACTTTAAAACTTAATGAATCTATAAAATTATACGAATTAAGTAAAAAATTAGCTGTACCTATTTTCGTTGAATTTCATAAAAGATTTGATAGACAAATAAAATATGTCAGAGATTCTTTTCAAAATGGTCTTATTGGTGAACCTCTTTACTCATATACGGAATATACTCAAAGAAAAGAGGTGCCAATGGAAAACTTTAAAAATTGGGTAGAAAGAAGCAATATTTTTTCTTACTTAGGTGTACATTATGTTGACGTTATGAGATATGTAACAGGTGCAGTCCCAAAAAGAGTAAATGCGTCAGGTCAAAAATCTTTTTTAATAAAAAAAGGCATTAATTCTTACGATAGTATTCAATGTAACATTGAGTGGGAAACTAATAAAAACATTTCTTTTAATCAATTTATAATTTGTAGTTGGATAGAATCCAATAAATCATCCTCAATGTCAAAGCAAGATTTTCATATTGTCGGTACTAAAGGAAGATTAGATTGTGAACAAAAAGAGAGAGGATTAAAAATCTTAACTGACGATGCATTTACAGAAGAGGTTAATCCAGACTTTACTAAAATTTATTCTTATAAAGATTCTTTTATATTTGAGGGATATGGAATTGAGTCAATTAATAATTATTTATTTAATGTAATAAATAAATTCAGTTCTAAAAATGATACTAGGGTTTGTGATGCAAAAGAAGCAATATACTCAACAGCAGTAATTGAATCGGCTTTTAAAAGTCTTAAAAATAATTCGACTTGGACGGACATTGAACCATTAGTTATTTAAAGATAAATAAACTATTTTCAATGTTAAAATGACCCTAAGGTTTTTAAATTATTTAATTCCTAATGAAGAAAAATTTAATATCAATAATTATAAGAACAAAAAATGAAGAGCGATGGATAGGACTTTGTATTGAAAGAATTAAAAAACAATCCTATAAAAATTTCGAAATAATTCTTGTAGATTCTTTTAGTGATGACAAAACTGTTGAAAAGGCGAAAAGACATGGAGTTGAAAAAATAGTAAAAATAAAAGAATATAAACCTGGTAAAGCAATTAATATGGGTATTCAAGCCTCTGAAGGATTACATATTGTTATTTTATCTGCTCATTGCCTACCGATAAATAGCAATTGGCTAACTGATCTTTTTGAAGAAATAAATTCAGATCCTAAACTTGCCGGAGTTTATGGAAAGCAAGTTCCAATGGACTTTTCAAGTGACGAAGATAAGAGAGATTTACTTATTGTTTTTGGAGAGGATGAGAGAATACAGAAAAAAGATAGTTTTTTTCATAATGCTAATTCTATTATCAAAAGAGATGTATGGGAAGAGATTAACTTTAACAATGACGTAGAGAATATTGAAGATAGAATCTGGGCTGGAGAGATTTTGAAGAAAAACTATAAAATCAAATATACTCCCAAAGCACCTGTTTATCATTATCATGGGATACATCAATCAGGGAATAGTAAAAGACTTGAAGGAGTTACCAAAATAATTGAAAAGATATCAACTGAACATAAACCTGGAATTATAGATCATCAAAATTTCGAAAAATGCCTTGTTATACCAATTAAAGGTGTGATCCCCAAATTTAAAAATATTAATTTATTAGAGTATATGTCAGAATCAATATTTTCTAGTAAATTCGTAGACTCATATTTTGTCGCTACAGATAATGAAGATACTGCCAAAACGGCAAAGAATCTTGGATTTTCAATAGCAAAGCTAAGAGAGTCTAATTTATCAACCCCAAAGTCAACAATCGAAGATGTTCATTGTTGGCATCTGAAGGTTCTTGAGAATGAACTAAATTATCATCCAGATATTATTATTCATGCAGAAATTACTTTCCCATTTAGAAATAAAAATTTAATTGATGAGTTAATAAAAGCTTTCCTAAATTCAGGCGCAGATACTGTTATGCCAGCGAAATCAGAGTATGCTTGGGCATGGCAGGAAAAAAGTAAAAACAATTTAGTTAGGTTAGATGAAGGAGATATTCCAAGAGAATTTAAAAAGTCATTATTATTAGGATCACATGGACTTGGTTGTATTACGCATACAGAAGTTATTAGAAAAAATTCACTAGTTGGAAATAAAGTTTATCTTCATAAAATTCATGATCAAGTCTCTTTTATAGAAGTTAGAAATCAAGATGATGCTGATTTAATTAGCGATAGATTTAAAAATGTCTAAAACCAATAAAAATAGCCTCTATGTACTAATTGATAAAAGTAAATTAGGAAAAAGATTTTTCAAAAAAGAAAAAAATATCTTCACTTTAAATAAATACATACTTAACAAATTTGAACGTAAAAAAATAAATCATTATTTCCCAAACCCAATAATTGTATCTTCAAATGCAGAAAGTTTATTATTAAAAACTAATAAAGCAAAGAATCTTCTGATAGACAATTTAAAAAAATTTAAAGTTTTTAATCAAGTTAAAGATTTTGATGAATTACTTGATCCATTCCTAGAAATTAAAATATCTCGTTTTTTTTATATGCAAGAAATTATACCTGATTTTGAATACTATATTCTTATAAAAAAAAATAAACGGATTAAATATTCAAAAAAAATTGATCTCCTTATTGCAATAGACTATTTATATAGTGATAACAAAACAAGAAAACTTTCTTATATTGATAGATATTCTGAAATAAGAGGTAATTTATTTTATAATTCAGTTTTATATTTTCAAAGCTTTCTACTTAAGAATTTATTATTTAAAAATAGAAAGGAGGTTTATTTAATTTCAGATAGTAAGGTATATTTTTTAGATTATTTAAAATCTAAATTTATATCTGAAGGCAAATCAGTAATTTACTTTTGCTCATCTAACTCATATATAAGAATCATTAAATTAATATTTGAACAATTAATTAAATTAATTTTTTGGAAAGAATTTAAAGAAGTAGGATTTTTTTTACTTCCTGTTAGCAAAAATTACAATTTTAATTTTATTAGTAATGTTAATTCGACATTACTCGATGAGAGATTTTACAATTATTTAATCAAACAAATATATTCAAACTTATCCACGACCTTTAATTTTACTTTATATCTTGAAAAAATATTTAGAAGTTCAAAAATAAAAAAGTCATTTTTTCATTCAGTAAGATTCCCTGATCTTTTTTCTTTATCAAGAGTTTTAAGTCAAAAAAATAAAAACGTTTATCTAATAAGTCATGGTTCTCAAACAACTCAAAAAAATGGTCAAGCAAATTTACTAGCTTCAAAATCAATTGGTATTGGACTAGCCTTTACAAAGGAAAAAAAAATAAGTTTATTAAGTCAGTCTCATTTTTGTGATGATTATTTAGATTCGTTAGATAAAAAATACTCAAAAATTAATTTTATTAATAATAAAAAAGCTTCTCCGAAAAAAGAAATAAATATAAAAAAAAGAAATAAAAGGACTCAGATCTTATATGTTGGGACCGTTAAAGAATTAGGTGCGAGAAGATATTATTATGAATCATCACCTGAGTTTTTTGGGAGTATTTTTGAAATATATAAAAAAATCTCAAAATATAAAAATATTTTTGAATTAATAGTAAGAATAAGAGATGTTCCGAATGAAATAAATCTTGAGATTTTAAATAATGCTTTTGAAGATTTAAAGGATTTTATAACTTTAAGAAACGATACTTCACTAGATAAAGAAATAGAAAATTGTGACTGTATGATATCTTATTCATCTACAGTTTTAGAAGAAGGACTTGAGAATAAAAAACCTGTAATGTGTTATGGGTTGCCAGAATATAATCATTTAATAAATTACGAAAATATAAAAAAACAAAAAACTCAGAGAATTCATTTTAAAAAGAATAATTTACAATTAATTGAAGATTGCCTTCAAAAAAAGTTTATTTATAAAAATCTCCCCCCAAGGAACTTAGATAATGTTTATTAGAAACTTTTTATTATTAGAGTTAATAAATATTTAACAATTTTAATTACATTTTTAATTGTTATTTTTATAATCAATTTTTTTCATATTAAGATTATTTGATTAGATATTAAGGTTTACATTGAATAATAATAATGAAATCTAACAAAATATTTTTTTCAATAATAGTTCCTTGCTACAACGTGGAAGATACTTTAGAAGGAACAATTGATTCAATTCTGAAGCAAGATTTTAATAATTATGAGATAGTTGCAGTTGATGACGGATCTTTTGATAATACTTCTCAAATCTTAAATAATTGCAAACTTAAAAATAATATTAAAGTTATAACACAATCAAATAAAGGTCTTGGAGCTGCAAGAAATTCAGGTATCAAAGCTTCTGATGGTATTTATATTTGCTTGCTTGATGCTGATGACTTGTGGGTTCCAAACAAACTTACTAAAATATATGAAATTATTAAGAATAAAAGATACTCATTAATATCAAATGATGAGATTATTGTAGGTAATAATTATTTATTTTATTTAAGGAATAATCCGCCTAAAAATCTCTCAAATTTATTAATTTCGGGTAATACTTTATCTCCCTCAGCAATAACTATAAAAAAAGAAATCTTTGATAAAGTTGGTTTTTTTAAAGAGGGCAAAAAATTCTTAGGTGTTGAGGATTGGGATTTTTGGATAAGAGTAATTGATAATGGTGAAAAGATTAAGCACTTTCCAGAGCCATTGGGGATTTATAGAAGAGATATACAAAACATGAGCAAATCCAAGGAATTTACTAAGCGAATTATTAATATTCACAGAAATAATTCTAGATATTTTCATTCTAAAGGTATTATTTCAACTGCAGATATTAAAAATTGGGAGACTTTTCTACTTATTAGTAATTTTATAAACCATCCTCTTAAAACAAATTTAATTTCTATTAGGGAGCATCTTATTAAAGGTGGTTTTAGATATTTATTAACTTATTCATTTATTAGAATTTTATTTAGGTTAATTTTTAGAAAGATACAAGGAATAGTGTTAACATTATCTAAATACAAGCGGCTTAAATGTATAGCCAAAGAATTATTGTAACGGGAGGGGCCGGTTATATTGGCTCACATTTCTGTAAATATGCGAAAAGTAAAGGACATCAGATATTTACTATAGATAATTTATCTACAGGATATAAAGAGTTCGTAAAATGGGGTGATTTTTTCTTGATGGATGTTAGGGAATCTAATAAATTATATGATCTAATCTCAAAAATAAAACCAAACTATTTAGTGCATTTTGCAGCATCAGCCTATGTACAGGAATCTTTTATTAATCCTCTAGATTACATTTCCAATAATATTGGTGGAATGGAATCAGTTACGAGAATTTGCACAGAACTTTCAATACCTATTATATTTTCATCTTCTTGCTCAGTATATGGAGAAGTAAAAAGTTTACCAGTAAATGAGGACTCAGAACTTATACCTTTAAGTCCTTATGGAGAAACAAAGCTTTTATGTGAGAAGATTTTAAAATGGTGCGAGAAATCATCTAACTTAAAGTATGTTTCTTTGAGATATTTCAATGCTGCGGGAGCCGATTTTGATAAAGAAATTGGAGAAAATCATAATCCAGAAACTCATTTAATACCTCTTGTAATTAAATCTATTAATAAAGGAATTAAGCTAAAAATATTTGGAAATAACTACAATACAAAAGATGGGACTGCGGTGAGAGATTATATACATGTAAATGATTTAGCTAGAGCTCATTTAAACGCAATTGAGTATCTTAACTCAAATGGCAAATCTGATTTTTTTAATTTAGGCAGTGGTTCTGGAACAAGTATTATGAATATTGTAAATACACTAGAATCGATTACAGGCTTGAAGATTAAAAAGGAATTTTGCCCTAAAAGAATTGGTGATCCATCTAAATTATTTGCGGATATAAAAAAGGCAAAGAATATTCTTAATTGGGAGCCAAAATACTCTAAAATTGAAACCATTCTTCAATCAGCATGGGATTGGCACAAAATATCAATTAATAATTATTAGATTTTTTAATCTTTTAAAATTACAAATTAATTTAAATATAATTCATGACTCAAACACAAAAAATTAATTATAAAAATAGGATATCGCTATATCCCTTGATGAAAACTAAAAATATATTCTTTTCTTTTTACAAAGCTTTTAAAGATAAAAAAAATGATCACTACAAGATTCTTTATAAATCCAAAAATCTAATTCTATATCCACGTTCAACATTATCTTTATTAAGAATTTACCAATACCTAAGTATTTTCAAGAGTAAAAGAACAATTTTTATTCCAGATTTTATTTGCAACGAATCATTATCTTTATTAAGAAGAACTAATGCAAAAATAATTTTTTATGAACACGACCTTCTGAAAAGTAAAAAACTAATCTCAATATTAAAATTTAACAAAGTAGATATTTTTTTGTTTGTAAACTACTTTGGAAAAAAAAATAGAATAAATAGTGATTTACTAGAATATATTAATAGAAAGAATATAACATTAATAGAAGATAATACTCATTGTTTAACTGCATTTGAAAAGAGTTTTTCTGATATAGAGATATATAGTCCTCATAAATTATTTGGAATAGAAGATGGAAGCATCATTAAATTTAAAGATTCTTTTGATTACAAACAATTTAATAATTTTGATTTAGTTCTGAAAAGGAATTATCAAGATTTTAAACTACGAAGAATAATAGATTTTCTGTATTTATTTTTCAAGCGAAAGATTAGAAAATACTTTGGATATAAATATCCAAAACTGAACTTCAATAATCATAATAGCTCAAACTATAAGATAAATTATAATTTAGGTGTGATGTCAAAAAGATTATTCAATCTTTATTACGAAAAAATAGATTTTATAAAAAAGAAAAGAGTATCAAACTTTAACTCATGGAAAAAAAATTTAAAATTGATACTTCCTTTTTTGAAAATGGAAAATTTAGAATATATACCGTATCTAGGTATAGTTAATTTTAAAAATACAAAAGAAAGAACAAAGATTTTAAAACAATATAATTTATATGGCTTGCCTTTTGGAAATTGGCCTGACCTGCCGCCTGAAGTAGTGCAATCAAGAGATAAATATAAAAATGCCAAAAGAAGGTTCAAGAATCAAATTACACTGCCCGTTCATCAAGATATCAATTCAAAAATCATTGAGAATTGTATAGAAAGATGTTTTGAAGAATATATAAATTCGTTCAAAATAGTTTACTCCTCAACAAAAAAAGAAATAAAAATACTGGAAAACGGAAAAATTATTGGTAAGTTTTTAATTTTTTATGACTCAAAAAATAATCAGAATATTCTTAATTTAAAATTTTACAAAAAATTTAAAGATACATATAGTGATTCTCGAAAGTTTTTTTATAAACTTGGTAGAGGTATAATAAAAAGATTATTAATAAAAAAACAATTTAATTTTCCTCAAAATTTTGTTTTAAAATTATATTAATTAAGTTGTACAATTTTTTTAAAAATTCTGAATATGAGAATTGAAAAAATTTTTACAAAATTAAATTACTCATTTTGTAAGAATCCAATAAAAAAATTAAAGGGGAAAAAAAATAAATTTATTGTTGATGAAATAGATTTATCTGAATACAAAAAAATATATGAAAAATTAAATTTCAGAAATATTTCTCATATTCAAACACCTGGATATTACCTTAATAAAGATTATTCATATTATCTAAAAATTTACCATAAAAATAATATATATGGGATTGTAAGTTTAACGAAAAAATCTTTTTGTTTGGGATTAATTAAATTTTTTAGAATTAATGATGGTCCTTTAATATGTAAAGAATTCCATAAATATAAATACCTTGTATTAATTGAAATTATTAGATTCATCAAAAAAAAATACACAAAATTGATATCTTTCTCACCTTCTTATATTTACTCATATGATAAGCATTTAAAAAAATTAAATTTTATAAAGTTAAGATCATATCCAACAAAAACCTACATAGTGGATTTACTTAAATCAGAGCAAGAACTTTTTAAAAAGCTTAGAGGGAATTGGCGAAATGGACTTAAAAAAGGATTAAAATTTGCAAAAGCTAAAGAAATCAATGATATTAATATGATTAAAAATATTCTCATTGAATACAATAAATATGCAATGAATTTATCATTTATTCCAATAAGTCATGAAAAATGTTTAAATTGGTTATTTAACGATTCAGAAAATAATGGACTATTAAGTTTAAAAATATATCAGGCATCTAGTTTAAAAGAACCTGACAAGAATTTAGGTAGTATTGGTGTATTGTTATTCAAAGATAAAGCTTTATATTTATTTGGATTCACGAATGATATGGGTAGAAAATTTCAAGCAAATACCTTATTACTTTGGCATGCAATTATTGAGAGTAAAAAAAAGGGCTTGAAAGAATTTGATCTTGGTGGTTTTAATAAAAAAACGTCAAATGGCATTAAGAAATTTAAAGAAGGTTTAAATGGAAGAATTATAGAAACATTAGGCGAATATATTTATATTAGTTTTTTTTAAACTTTAATTATGTTTTTTAAATATAACAGATCCAAAACAAGTCTTCTTATCCGCGAGAATTTAATAGAAATTTATTATTTTATATCATCTATATTTTTAGTTTTCATAGTCTCTTTACCCCCCTTTCGATCTTTAAGCTCTATAAGTTCAACTTTAAAAGGATATTATTATGTTAATTATTTCGATTTAGGATTTATAAAAAGAGGTTTAATAGGATCACTATTTAAGATATTGCGTTTATCAGATAATCTTAATCCCTCATCATTGGTATTAACTTCTCATTTATTTTTTTCAGTTTTATTTAGCACTACTTTCTGGATATTTACAAGATCATGTTTTAAGGATTGGAAATTAAAAGAAAAAATACCTTTTTATACTTTATTTACTTTAAGTCCAGTTTTATTTTTTAGGTTAGGATATGACATTGGGAGAATGGATCTAATATGCTTAGTTTTTTCTCTTTTTACAATAATATTAACTCTTAGTGAGTCTTATTCTTTTACTAAAAAATGTATATTTATTTCACTAATTATTTCTCTACAGCTTCTAATTCATGAAGCTTCACTTTTTTTCTATATCCCTTTAATTATTGGACTTTTATTTTATAAATATCCGAATATAAGATATAAGAAAATTTCAAAAATCCTACCAATTTTTTTACTCCCTTTAATTACAGGTTTTTTACTATTAGTTTTTGGTAGATATGAACCAGGCAGAGAGGAACTAGGGATTTATTTAACAAATATAAGCAAGGAATTAGAAACTTCTATGAATGTAGAACTAATTCATACTTTAAAAGATAGTTTTGAACATTCCATTATTTTACTTACTCCAAAATCATTATTAGGTGGAAGTTATCTTATTACTATTTACTACTGCTTTATTTTATATTTAGTTTTTAAATTCGTGAAATTGCCACTTTATCTTAAATTATCTATCTTTTCTCCCTTAATTTTATCTTTTATTGCTAGAGATGATACAAGATTTCTTGCTGCGTCAACAATTTGCTGTAACTTATTAATGCTTATTTCTGCAAAAGAATCAAAATTATATTTTCCAAAATTTTTTGGTTTATTAACTTATATTTTTCTGATTACAATTTTCTTACTAGGACCTTGGGGAATTGGATCTTATGATCCATTACCACTTTTAAAGCACTATAATTTTTAATTAAATTTATATTTGTTAAAATAAGCTATTTTTTAATTATTAATTTATAAATAATTAAAACAAAACAACCCTTAAATTTGCAATAAAAAATAAAATAAAAATTTAATCAATCATTATTTTGAAAGGGATAATTTCAAAAACTTATTTTTTAAAACTTTTTATTTCATTTTTTCAAGCGATAAGACCAATACAATGGTCTAAAAATTTATTAGTTTTCGCATCATTATTATTTTCTTTTCAATTTAATCAGTATATCTTTTTAAAATCATTTTATGGGTTTATAAGTTTTTGCTTTATATCTTCAGCCATATACTTATTTAATGATCTTAGAGATATATCTAAAGATAAAATGCATCCAATTAAACGTTATAGACCTATTGCAAGCGGTAAAATCTCAAAAACATTGGCTAAGAATGCTTCTTTAATTTTTGGATTAATTAGTTTAAAGATAGCTCAATTAATATCTTTTCAATTTTTCTTTATAATTCTTCTTTATGTCTTTATTCAAATTGCATATTGCATAAGATTAAAAAGGGAACCTATTTTAGATATTTTTTGTATTGCCTCAGGATTTCTACTAAGAGCAATAGCAGGTTTAGTAGCGACAGAACTCAGATTTTCACCATGGTTTATTTTAACAATTGGTCTTTTAGCTCTATTTTTAGCAGTTGAGAAGAGAAAAGCGGAACTTTTGTATTACAAAAAAACACTTATCTTAACAAGGGATATTCTTAGAAGCTATTCTCTTCCTTTACTTCTTAGATATGAAAGCTTATTAGTATCAAGCACTTTCATAAGCTACAGTTTATGGGCAGCTGGTCCATCTCTAAATGGAGCTTCATCATCATGGATGCTGGTAACCTTACCTTTTGTTTTAATGGGTTTATTCCGGTATCAATTCATAAGTGATCCTGAGATCTCTGAAATAAGAAAATATAATGGTAAATCAATAACTACTGAAAACCCAGAGCTTATTTTGATACATGATAAAGCAATAAGACTAGTTGTATTTTTATGGCTAATATCAGTATTAATAGTTGGAATAATATTCTATTAAATGTTCTGAATAAATTTAAAATGTACAATTTAATATGAAATCAATTTTTTTATGAGAAAAAGTTCCAAAATAGCAGTTATAGGAGGTGGGCCTATGGGTCTTGCTGTTGCATATGAATTGACCATTCAAGGTTATAAACCTGTAATTTTTGAAGCCGATAATAGATTGGGTGGTATGGCATCTTGTTTTGATTTTGAAGGTTTAGAAATTGAACGTTATTATCATTTTCATTGTTTAAATGATAAAGGATTTTTTAGAATACTTGATGAAATTGGATTAAAGAGTCAACTAAATTGGAAAAGAACAAAAATGGGGTTTTACTATCAAGGGAAATTATATAAGTGGGGTTCCTTAATATCGGTAATAATGTTTTCAAAAGTTTCCTTTTTAACTAGATTAAGATATTTGTTACACGCTGCCAGATGCTTAACTATAAAAGACTGGAATCATTTAGACAATATAGATGCCATAAATTGGTTGAGAAAATGGTTGGGAGATGAGGGATATGAAGAATTATGGGAAAAACTATTTTCTTATAAATTTTATCAATTTTCAAATCAGATTTCTGCAGCTTGGATCTGGAGCAGAATTAATAGATTAGGTAAATCAAGAAAAAAGCTTAAAGAGAATTTGGGATTCCTTAAAAATGGATCTATACAGCTTATTAATGAAATGTCAAAAATAATAATGGCAAATGGAGGTGAAATAAAAATTTCTAGCCCAATTATAAATATTAAGCCTTTAAAAAAATCTGGAGCATATATAAATACGCCCACAGATGAATATAAATTTGATTTAGTTATTAGTACTATCCCATTGCCACTTATTGGAGAAATATTCAGCAAAAGTAATATAAATAATTTAATTACTAATTCATATAAAAAATTAAATTACGTAGCATGTGTTTGCGTAATTTTAAAGACCAGTGAAAAAGTAACTAATAATTTTTGGACTAATATAAATGATTCAAGATTCTCAATTCCAGGTATTATAGAAATGAGCAATTTAAGAAACCTTCCTGAAAATATAACTTATATACCTTTCTACATGCCACAAAATCATCCTGATTATTTAAGAGATGATGAATCTTTCAAAGAAGATGCTTGGCAATGCGTAAAATCAATAAATCCTAATTTAAAAAATAAAGATTTAATATCTTCACACTGTAGTAGATATAAATATGCCCAACCTATCTGCGAGAAAAATTTTAAAGACAAATTACCAGATCAAGAACCTTTTAATGGTATTTTTACAGTAGATACCACTGCTTATTATCCAGAAGATAGAGGTATAAGTGAAAGTATAGATTTTGGAAGAAATTTAGTGAAAAAAATATTAAAAAGTAAATGATATATTCAAAAAAAAGAGAAGGGAAAATACAATTTATTCTTTTTATAATTACCGGTAGTACTTCCGCAATTATAAATATCATTTGCAGGATAATTTTATCAATTTTTTTTAGATTTGAGATTGCAATACTTATTTCATATGGGATAGGTATGATTATTGCTTTTCTTCTCGCTAAAAGATATGTTTTCTTAAATTCAAACAAATCAATTAAAAAATCTTTTCCAGCATTTGCACTTGTAAATCTTATTTCTGTTTTACAAACATTCTTCGTAAGTATTTTGATGAAAAACTGGTTAATGATTTTCTTTGATAATTTATTACTTATTGAGCTTATCTCTCATACTTGTGGTCTTGGAATATTAGTTTTTACAAGTTTCTATGGTCATAAATACATAACTTTTAAATAAACATATTATGAGAGAATATATAGTAGTTTTTGATTGTGATAAGACTCTTATAAGAGGAGATTCGACGTTAATTTTTCTTTTTTTATCAAGAGGATTATTTGGTTTGATTTTAGATTTGATTTATATCTTGCCAAAGTTATTTAAATTTATTTTTGAAAAAGATTTTTCTACCAAATTAAAAGAAACTTTAATTAACAAAGCCATTAATTCTAGTACTATCGCAAAAAGAAAAAAAGTACTCTTAAAAAAACTTCCTATTATCTTAAAAAGGCTTATTAAACCAGCCGCTATGGAAAGATTAAAATGGCACAAAAATAAAGGACACAGAATTTTAATAATTAGTGCTTCTCCTAAACCTATAATTTCATCTTTATCTAGTTATTTTAATGTTGAGCTTATTGCTACTGAATGCAATGACATTTTAAAAATTAAAAGTAAAGAAAAATTTGTATTGAAAACCCCCAACTGCAAAGGAGCAGAAAAAGTGAATCGTTTACGAGATTATCTTGGATATATGCCAGAACCAAAGGATTTAGAGGTATATGGTGATAGCTTTGGCGACAAAGAACTTCTTGAGGCAAGTTCATACCCTCATTTTCGTAGTTTTAAAAATAAACCTAATAAATATAAAGAAAATAATTATGAGAGTAATATTTTCATTATTGTTTCAATATTTATTTTTATTTTTGGCATTAATAAACTTTTAAATTTAGATGTAGTACAAGTTACTGATTTAAAAGCTTCAATAATTAAATTAATATCATGGCTACCTCTTCTGTATTTCATACTCGGCTTAAGTTATTTAGGTAGATATCTACGTTGGAGAATTATACTTAACTCATTATCAATAGGAAATTTTAATATTAAAGATTTCATGTGGTGGTTTAGTGGTTTTGCACTTACCGCAACTCCTGGGAAAATTGGTGAAATTTCTAGAGTTCAGCTCTTAAATAAATATTTAGGATATCCAATAAAAAAATTATTCCCTGTATTTTTCATAGAAAGATTTTTTGATCTTCTATCTGTGCTGATTTGGTTATGTATTTTATCTCCAAATTTTATTTATGTTAAATATCAACAATTAATAAATTTATTTTTATTTATAAGATTTGAATATTTAATTTTTTTAATTTGTATGATTTTAATAATTTTAATTTTTTTAAAAAAAAATTTTTTCCAATTTTTTACAAAATATTGGGATGATTTAAAGAAATATATCCCCAAAGAAAAACCTTTTAAAACTTTTATTTTTTCACTTTTTACAAGTTTTTATTTATGGGGTATTGAAGCTTTAATTCTATGGTTGCTTGTATATGTAATTTCTCCAGCTTCAATAACTTTATCTGATGCGATAATTATATATTTTATATCTGGAATGCTGGGGGTTTTATCAGGTTTACCTGGAGGTTTAGGAGTTAATGAAGTTACTTCAACAATTTTGCTTCAACAAGAAGGACTATCTGGAATGAGCGCATTAACTATTTCTATTCTTAGAAGATTAATAACAATATGGAGTATAACTGCATTATCAATAATTATTTCAATAAATTTAAAAAGGCATTTCAATTCAAATAATAAAATTGGATCTAATTAAAAATTGTAAAAGTTAAAATGAATAAAATTATTTTATTTAATTTAAATGTAATGGTAAATTAAAAAAGATATTTAATATCAAATCTTTGAATGAAGTATTTTAAAAGCGCATTAATAATTGGAAGTACAAGTGCCGTTGCAAAATCAATCTGTATAAAATTAGCCCAAAAGGGATGTGAAAAATTTCATTTAGTTTGCAGAGATTTAGATAGTAATTTAGAGCTATTCCATATACTCAAAGATGTTTATAGAGCTAATGTAACTCAAGAGAAAAATGATCTAATTTTTAATTGTTATCCAGAAAAAAGTTTCAAACCTAAAGTTGACTTATATGATCTTTATTTAATTACAGCTGGTACTCTTGGTAATCCAGATTTGGCTAAGAAAAATATTACTGAAGCATTAAAAATTAATTATGTTAACTATCTTGGATTATTACCTTGGTTAACAGAAATAACAAACGAAAAACGTTTTGAAAAATTCGGAAGTCTTTGGGTTTTTACATCTGTTGCATCTGATAGAGGAAGACCCTCTAATTATCATTATGGCGCAGCAAAAGCTGCATTATCAACCTTCTGTGAGGGCATATTACTTAGATGTGAAAAAAAGCCGTTCTCTGTCCGTATAATAAAATCAGGATTCATTTCCACTCGGATGGCAATAGGAGCTCCAAATTTTCTTTGTATATCTACTAATAAAGTTGCAGATTATTTAATGCGTAATCCTCAAAAAAGAGGGATTGAATACTTACCTTGGTGGTGGAGTATAATTATGTTTTTTATTCGTCATTTACCTAGAAAATATGCTTCAAAGCTATAAAAATTATAAAATTTAAAGAAAAGATGAATTTAATTAGTGGTTGGGGTCTACATAATCCAGCAAATGTAAGAATATTAAAACCAAATAAATTTGAGCAATTAGAAAATATAATAGTCAATTCTAATAAAAACTCGCTTTTAGCAAGAGGTCTTGGGCGTTCTTATGGGGATGCTGCTCAACTTAAAAATGAATCAGTTTTTAGTTTACATGACTTTGATCATATTTATTTAAATAAAAAAGAAGGATTTATAACTGCAGGAAGTGGGGTAAGTATTGATTCGCTTTTAAAAAAAATCATCCCAGAGGGATTCTTCATTCCCGTTTCACCTGGCACAAGAAACGTTACTATTGGGGGAGCAATAGCTTCAGATGTTCATGGTAAAAATCATCATTTAAATGGGAGTTTTGGCAATCACATCAAAGAAATACTTCTAATAGATGGATTGGGTAATTTAAAAAAACTTTCTTCAAATAATAATGAAACTATTGAAATAAAGAATCAGTTTTGGGCGACCATAGGTGGAATGGGATTAACTGGCGTAATTATAGAAGCTACTTTTTCTCTAATACCAATAAAAACTTCAAAAATGAAAGCAAATACATACAAATATAAAGATCTAGATGATCTTATGGATGCAATGACAAATTCTCAAGATAATTACCAATATATTGTTGCCTGGGTAGATAGTCTAAGTCAAAAAAATAGAGGAGTATTAACGGTTGGTAATCATGCAGATGATAGTGATCTTTTAAAAAAAGATCCTAATAAAAATATATTATCTTATCATTCAAAATCAATTGCTTCAGCTCCATCTATTCTGCCATTTAGATTACTTAATAAATTTACAGTAAAAGCATTTAATGAAGTTTGGTTTAGAAAAACACCAAAAGAACAAAAAGATGAAATTAAGTCCATAAGTAACTTTTTTCATCCACTTGATGGTATAAAGAATTGGAACAAGTTTTATGGATCGAAAGGATTTATACAGTATCAGTTCGTTGTACCTGAGAATGAATATAAGACTATCTTTGAAATTTTAGAAATAACAAAGAAAATTAGTACCCCTAGTTTCTTAACTGTTCTAAAAAAATTTGGCCCTGGAAATAAAGCATTTTTATCTTTTCCAATTAAAGGATGGACTTTAGCTATAGATTTTCCTTTATATCTTAGCAATCTTAATCAAACTTTATTAAAACTTGATGCGAAGGTTCTTAGCGCTGGAGGAAGAATATATTTAGCGAAGGACTCAATGCAGTCTTCTGAAATGTTTAAGAGCACTTACCCAAGACTTAATGAATGGAGAGAAGTAAAAAGCAAAATGGATCCTAAGAATATTTTTTGCTCAGATTTATCAAAAAGACTTAATATTTTTTAAATTTTAAATGTTATTATTAAGAAAAATAATTATCAATATATCAGATTTTCTAGGGGTTGTTTTCCCCAAGATTTTTTTAATTAAAGAGAAATACAAAAAATCAAGATTAACTATTTATAATCTTCATAGCACTCAAGAAAATTATTTCTCTCATTATAAATCAATTCTTAAAAAGATAGATTCTCAAGAAAAATTTTTAAACCCAGAAAATATTGATAATTTTTTCAATAAAAAATACACTGACCAATCATACTCTTTATTAACTCTTGATGATGGCTTTTATAACAATCTTGAATTTGCCGAAAAAGTTTTAAAACCCTTAAATATTAAAGCAATATTTTTTATAATTCCATGCTTGCTAAAAGATAAAAAAAATAAAAATCAAGAATTTTTCCAAATTTTATATCCCAATTATGATGAAAGATTAATCTATAATTTAAAAAGTCAATTTATCCCATTATCAAAAGAACATATTGTAAAGATTCAAAAACTTGGCCATACAATTGGCATGCATGGTTTCAATCATGAAAACTTTAGTGAATTAAACGAAAATCAAATTAAAAAAATAATTAAGGAGGGTATTGATATTTTTAAAAAATTGAATATTCCAATTAATCATTTTGCTTATCCGTTTGGCAATAAAAGTAGTTTCAATCAAAGATCGAATAGAGTTTTAAAAAAATATTTTAAATATATTCATTTAGGAATTAGAGGTTCCAATTATTCAGATAAATTAACTAATAGAAGCAAACTACTTAATAGACATCCTATATCGACTCATAAAAAGGACTTGATATACTTTCCTATAAGCTTAAAAGAAATAAAATTTTTCACATCAAACAGGATAAGCCTTTTGTTAAATATAGTAAGTAGAAAATAATTAAATGTTTGAATTAAAAAAATTAATTTTTGCTTTTTGATTGTCTTTCAAAACTCTCAATAGTTGATTTCAAACCATCCTTAAAATTAATTTTTGGACTCCAACCTAAATTTTTTAACCTGCTAATATCTAGTAACTTCCTTGGTGTGCCATCAGGCATAGATTTATCCCATTTAATTGTTCCTTTAAATCCTATAATTTCTGCAACTAGATTTGCTAGTTCTTTAATTGAAATATCCTTTCCAGTCCCAACATTTAAAAAAGAGAGAGGTTCACCATTTAAATCCAAAGGAATAAAATCACCATTTATATCCCAATTCTCCAAAACAAATAAAATTGCATTTCCCAAATCATCTACATGCAAAAATTCTCTCATAGGATTACCAGATCCCCAGCAAATAACTTTTTCTGATTTTTCCATTTTAGCTTTATAAAAACGTCTTATAAAACTTGCTAGAACGTGACTATTTATTTCATCATAATTATCTCCTGGACCATACAAATTTGTAGGCATCAAACTTATTGCATTAAAACCATATTGTTTTTTTAATGCTTCGCAGAGCTTAATTCCAGAGATCTTAGCAATAGCATACCACTGATTTGTTAGTTCTAATTCACCTTTAAGTAATTCCTCTTCAATAATAGGTTGATTAGCATGTTTTGGATAAATACAACTACTTCCTAAAAATAAAAATTTTTTTACATTAAATTTCCAAGATGCATCAATAACATTTGTTTGAATTTTTAAATTTTCCAGAATAAAGTCTGCTGGATGGGAATTATTAGCATGAATCCCACCAACTTTAGCTGCACACAATATTACAACATCAGGTTTATGCTTATTAAACCATGATTCAACAGAATTCATATCAAGCAGGTTTAATTCCTTTCTAGTTGGATTAAAAATTCTTTTATACCCTTTATTTGTTAATATCCTAAGGATAGAGCTGCCAACCATACCGGTAGATCCAAAAACTACAAATTTCTGTTCGTGATTAATAAAACTCATAAAATTAAATATAAATTTTTAATTTTAAATAAATAAATTTGAATTTATTATCTATTTTACCCATATAAAAGTAAGAGTTATAAATTCTTCTATGTAACTTTTTTTTCTTCAATTATCTTTCCATTTTGAACTTTAAAAATACGATTACAATTTTTGAGTGTGCTAGTTCTATGAGTAACCATTATTATTGTTAAGTTCCTATACATATCCAAAATAGATCTAAGAATCTTTTCTTCAGTAGAATCATCAAGAGCGCTGGTTGCTTCATCTAAAACTAAGATATTTCTTGACTTATAAATTGCTCTAGCTATCGCAATTCTTTGCCTTTGACCTCCACTCAAAAGTATCCCCCTTTCTCCAACAAGTGTTTTAAACCCCTTATCAGTATTTTTAATAAAAGAATAAATATGTGCAACCTTAGCGGCCTTAACTAACAATTCAAAGTCTATATTTTCCTTTTCTTCTCCAAACGCTATATTTTCTTCAATAGTAGCTTCTTTTAAAAAAATATTTTGTGGAACATGGGCAAAATTTATTGTCCAATTAACGAGAGAATTTTCATTCGAAATATCAATATTATCTATTTTTATATTCCCACTAGAAGGAGAAACTAAACCCATAATAATATTTAATAAAGTACTTTTTCCACTTCCAGTCTCTCCATAAATTCCTATTATATCTCCTTTATCAATTCTAATATTTATATTATTTAGTACATTATTTTTATTTTTAAAACCAAATTTGATACCTTTAAAAAGTAGCTTTTTTTTAAAATAAATTCTTTTCTTAGAAAGATATAAAGCCTGATTATTTTTACCTTCTTCCAAATCATTTACCAAGTCATTAATTACTGTAGATTTATATTTATAATTCGCAGAAGCAGCATAAATTTGCTGGGTAAGTGGTAATAATCTTTGAAATGCATAAATAAAAGAACCTATAAGGGGAATGGAAGAGGCAATATTTTGTTGAGATTTAAATAAAAAATAAGCCAAAATTGCTATTATAGTTAATATTATTCCTTCTATTAAAATTCTAGGAATTGTCAAAAAGAAATTTAAATTTGCTTGTTTTAATTTAATTACTGATTGATATTCATAAAATAAGCTAGTATAAACTTTTTCTAAACTATTGATAATTATATCTTTATAGCCTTCCAGTCCCTCTTGTAGAACCTTCAAACGAAGTGGGATTATTCTTGAAGTTATTTTTCCATCTTTATATAACATTTTTTTTATATTTGTATAAACCAAAGAATAATAAAAATAAATAAAAATTATTCCAATCATTACAACCTGCCATTTGAGTATTAATAAAGAAATAATAATAGATATTCCAAGCATAGTACTCGCTATTACTGTTAATAAAGAATCAATACATGCAGTAGCTATATCAACCTTTTCTAGAGCCAATGTTATTATTTCTGATGAATTTTTATTTGTATATTTTGCATATGATTGATACATGTTATTTCTAAATATTAAATTACTTATATCAATATTTACCTTAGCAGAAAGTCTAAAAATATAAGCAATATTGAATATCCTTAAAAGAGTTGATGAGAAGACAAATATACAAAAAGATAAAGTAAAAAAAAGCAATCTTAAAGAGGGATCATTTATATTTAGCAATGTAATATATTTTCCAATAATTGGAATTGAATTACTAATATTTTCTGAACTAATAATTGATAATAAAGGGATTATTGATGCTACGGAAAAAAACTCTAAAGCACCATTGAGAGTTAAAAAAAATATAAGAAAATAAAGTTGTTTTTTTCTTTTTTTACTTAATAAAGAAAGTATTTTATAAAAAGATTTATCCTTTAAAAATTTCATTAAAAATTACCATGGATTAGAAACTAGAAATTTTCTAGTACTTAAGAATTTTGAATTTATTGGAGATTTATCAATATGATTTGTATCAACTGAAATTACATTTGAATTAAGAGAAATCGCTAAATTAATATATGATGATAATCCAAAAAAACAAAATGAACTTTTTTTAATTGAATCCATAATTGATTCACTATTATTACTTATAAATTCGAATCTGTAGTTTGTAGAAATCTCTTGCATACTCAATATTCTTTTTAATGCTTCTTTTTTAATTAAGCAAGGATGAAGCCTTATATATATTAAGTTATTTTCTTTAATTGTTGAACAATTTTTTTTATGAAAATCATTTCTAAAATTAATTACTCCTGATAAACATGCCAGAAGATCCCAATATGAGTCATGAGTAAATATTGTAATTTCTCTAATTAATTTAACTTTTTTAAAACCTTCAAATTTATCATTTTGAATTCTAATCATATTTTCAGGAACAATTTGTAAATCTATTTTGATCTTTTTTTTATTTAAGTAGGAAGCTAATTCATATTTTGATTCTTTATCTTGTACATAATATTTTTTACCCCAAAAACCTATTCTTAATTCATCTTTAGTAGGGAAAAATTGCCTTTTATTTCGTTGTGAAATTGGAGAACCATTATATGTAGATAAAGTTGATTTACAATTAAACTTTTTTATTGCATTTGATACTGCCAATGAAAATGCACGATTAGAGACTTGATTCTCATGCCAAGAGATGAATTCACATTCATAGGAATTTTTAACTAATTCAAAAATGGAATTATAGATGAGAATACTATAAAAAATTTCTGAACATTTTTTCCAGCCATACCAAAATTTCAAAAATGAACAATCCTTATTTGTAAATACTAAAGATAAATCATTTAAATAAAGATGTATAAACTGAAATAAGCTTAATATAAGACTTTTTATATCTAAATTTTTTACTGGAGAAATATATTTACTATTTCTCAAAGAACCTAATAAACCCAAAAATAAAAATTTTTTACTGTCCGCAAAGGATGATACGAATATTAAGTTATTACTATCATCAAAAATACTAGGATAATAATACAAAGCTGAATTATCTCTTTTTTCCCAATAATAAATACTATGAATTTTTTTTCTAATAAGTTTATTCTTTCCAAATAAAATAATCTTAAAAGAGTTTTTAAAAGACGATATAGTGCTTATTATTAATATTATTATTGTATCAAACATTTGTTTAATAAATTTCAAAATATCAATTAAAAATAAAAAAGGTATATCTTTTGATAATAAATAATTAAATTCCTTAAAATTACAAAAATAGTCTTCGTAAATTTTTTTTGATTTATTATTTTTTATTTCTCTTAAATCTAATTGATTTGATGAAATAAGACTTCTAAATAATTTATAATTCGTAAGGTCAAAATCTCTCTCATCCCTACTAATATGAATAGATAAATTTAAATAATTAAAAATCCCTTTTTTCAATCTTGGCTTAATTATCCTTTTTTCTGATATTTGATTATAAAGTTCTCGTAATTTATTGATAGAAATTCTATTCACTGATTTTAAATATTTATATTAATTCTATGCGAATAGGGCCAAAAATATATAATTAAAAAAGATTCCTTACAAAAAATAAAGTGACAATTTCTTGCTTTATAACTAATTATTTTAAATGAATAGATAGTTATATCTTGAGTAATTTCCTTTTGAAAAATTCTCATTAACAAATTAATCTTTATAAAAAGAGCAAGTTGATGAATCTTTTAAATCCAAATGTATTAATGATCTTATACAGGTAACTAATGTTGAACCTCCAATATTTTCCTCTTTTAAAATCAATTCTTTAATTTCTTTTTTAGAAAAGTAAATAACATCACTAGAACCAATTTCACTTTCGACTTTGGAAGAGGATTTCATACAATCTTTTGCTAAAAATAAGGCTACTCGACACTCAATAAGTGCTGCATCAGGGATATAAGTACCAAGAGAAATCATATTCTTTTGTTCGCAAATGAAAGACGTTTCTTCTTTTAATTCACGAATAGCAGTTTGATATGGTTTCTCATTTTTTTCTATAAAACCTGCAGGAGCTTGATAAACAAAATTTTTAAATTGATGTCGCCAGACGTTCATTAAACAAAATTTATCTCTATACATAGGGAGTACACATATTCCAGAAATATAACCTTTATGGTTAACTTTAGGTTTAATGACAAGAAAATCATTGATTTCTTGATTATCTTGAGAAATAAGATTATCAAATAAAACATCAAATTTGCTATTTGAACAGATTCTTTTTCTTCCAATAAATTTATATTTAGATTTAAACATACAATTGTTTCAGAAATAAAGTCCAGTTCATATGGATTTTACTCTAGGTTATTAAGATTATTTATAACAAATTATAATTTGATTATTATCAATTAATTAAGCAGCTAAGAATTTAATATATTTAATTCCTTTCAAATAAAAGAAGAATCTAGTTCTATCAATTCTTTATAAGGAATACTTTCTTTTATAGACCAGTTTTTTATTAAATTTGATTGATTTGAATGAAGCTTTGACTTTACATATATGAAGTTTGATAATCCACTTCTGTAACCAGCGATTAGATCTGTTAATTTATCTCCTATTATATATGACTGAGATGTATTGAATTTAGAAATATTTAATACATAATCTATCATTCCTGTTCCAGGTTTTCGCCAATTATAATTTTCTAAATTATTTGTATTTTTTGGTAAATGAAAACTACTTAAAATAAATTCGGGGTATATATCTTCAGTAAGTAGTGATAGAAATTTACTTGTTATAGCTTTATATTCTTGGTATGAAATTATTGACCTTGATACTGAAGATTGATTGGTTACGACAATTAAACCATAATTTTTTTTTCTAGCATCTTTCAAAAAATCTAAAACTTTCGGGCATAATTTTACTTTTTTAGGTGAATTAATATGATGTACATCCTCAATAAGAACTCCATCTCTATCTAAAAATAATGCCTTCTTAAATAATTTTTTTTTCGATTTGAGAGTAAATTTTGATATTGATCTTGAAAACTCTTCAAAGTAAAATTTATCTAGATTAATTATTTCTGACATTTATTTTTTAATTTTATATTGATTAATAAGCAATTCTTTAATTTAATTAAAAATTGTCTTTTCAACTATGTCACAAATTAAATGGGAAGTAATGCAGTGAATTTCTTGAATTAAAGGGGTATTTTGTGAGGGGATAGAGATTAATATATCTGGTCTAGATTCTTTCATACCTACTTCTCCTGAAATACCAATTGATGATAATTTCATTTCTCTAGCTTTTTTAAAGCAATTAAGGATATTTTTTGAAGTTCCTGAAGTTGAAAATCCAATAAAAACATCTCCTTTTTGGGCTAATCCAGCTAACTGCCTCTCAAAAACCTTTTCATAACCATAATCATTTGATACTGCTGTTAAAACTGAGGTATCGGTAGTTAGTGCTACTGCGGGCAAAGGATTTCTATCAAAATTAAATCTAGAGACCAATTCAGCCGCAAAGTGTTGTGACTGAGCAGCGCTTCCTCCATTACCTGCAAGATAAATAGTATGATTGCTTGATATAGAATCGACTATAAGCTGAGAAGCTTCTTGAATATTAAATATATAATCATCTAAATTTATTAGATCTCGCAGGAGATCCATAGTTTTTGAAAGAGAAGCTTTAACATATTCTTTAGTTGTAAATTTTTTATTCATAAATTTGAATCTTGATTTTCAATTTAAAAAATATTTTTAAATAGAGTTTATCGATATAGGATTAAATATTTGCAAACTGAGTTCTTTTTAATAATGGCAAAGCCTTCACTAATTCCTTAATTCCGGTTGATAAATCTCTTTTTGCCTTAAATCCTGCATCCTCTATCTTTTGATTACTTACGATGTAGTTTCTCTTATCTATATCTGAACCTATTTCAGAAATTAGATATACAAAGTCAGGAATAACTTTTTTGATTTCTTCGCATAATTCACGTTTAGATAGATTTGCTTCACTATATCCCAAATTAAAGCAATTTCCCATTAAATTGGGATTTTTTATAGCGAATCTAAATCCATCAGCGGCATCTTCAATATGCAAATAATTTCTTTTGAATTCTGCTTCAAAGAGTACAACTGTTTTATCAAAATAGGCTCGGTACGTAAAATCATTTACTAAGAGGTCAAGCCTTGGTCTAGGACTTATTCCAAATACTGTAGCTAGTCTAAATGTAATAGCATTCCCTTTTTGAAGGAGAATATTTTCAGCCTCAACCTTTAATTTCCCATATAGAGAAATAGGCTTTAGAGGCGATTCTTCTGTACAAAAAATTCCCTCCTCCCCAATTCCGTATCCACTATTCGTACATGGATAAATCAGCAACTGGTCTTGAGAACTGAGTTCTGAACACATTACAACAGAGTCTTTATTTACTGAGGCTGCTGCAACTTTATCTTTATTACATAAAGGTGCGCCCGTCATACAAGCAAGTGGAATTATGACATCGTTTTTTTCTATCAAAGGTTTCATTAATTCTTTATCTCTCGCATCACCTACAATTAATTTAAAGTTTTTATTAATTGTTGCCATCATTAAGCTCGTTGGCTCATACATTAAGTTATCTACACAAGTTACTTCATAACCATCCGAGAGAAGTTTCGGGATCAAGACTGATCCAATATAACCAGCACCACCTGTCACTAAAATTTTTGTCATAAAAACCCTTTCAAAACATTAATTGAATTAATAAGCCCTAACTTTATCATCTTAAAGTTGTTCTAATAAATTATTTTACATTGCAAAGGTCAAACACAATTACCAAATAACAACTATGTATGGATCTTCTAAATTATTTATGAAAAATATCTTAAAAGTACTTAATTTTTATTGCTATGAATATTAAAGAGTATTTTTTCTAAAGAAAATTTTTATTAAATTTTTAAATTGAGTAATTCCAATTTTTTTTAATTACTCAAATTTAAATCAAATAAATTTTTTGTTATTAATATAATTATTTCTCATTATAAAAGTCTTGAAACTCTACTAATATTGTACTTTTTCCGTCCTCGCTATTATATGCTTTTTCGTAAGCAGGAAAAATCTCTTCAGGCTCATTAAGTTCAATAACATTTACGGAGGATAACATTCCTCTAAATGCATTCGACATATTACCAATATGTTGATGACCTGGGAATAAGGGCCTTTCTGAACCAACAGCTGTTCTAACAATAATTTTTGGATTAATTTTACCGTCACTCATAATGGGGAATTTATCTAAGTGGTTAACAAGCTGATTTGTTGCACATAGTAAAAAATTCCATCGAGGAAAAATGCTTATTACTCTTTTACCAGTAAGCGACATCCCAACAGAAATCCCTAACTGAGTATCTTCAAAAACAGGCATTTCTATTCTTTTATTCATGTCTATATCTTTTAAAGTATTGAACATGGCAGTCCCAGGGACTTCAACAGCTTGACCAATAAAAATAGTATTTTCTTGATCACTCAGCCATTCCATAGTTCTTTTTAATTCATCAAAATATTTCATAACCAATATTCCTAGAATTGTACTCTAACCCCAGAGCCTGCATGAGGCCAAGGCAAATCATATTCGTAATGAGTTACATTTTTCTTTCCCACTAAGGAATATTTTTTCATATTCCATGTCTTTAAGGTGTCTGTGCAAACTGATTTATGATTAATTTCAATAATAAATTCTAATGGCAAGTTATGCGATGTTGCATATTTGTGTGCTTCATGAGCTGCACCTGTTTCAGAAGTCATACCACCCATAAAAAGAAAAACCTTTTCATTCTTTCCCTCTCTTTTTAGAGAAAGTGCTGTACCCAAGGCAATAGGAATAACCCCTGCGACTATTGCACTAGTATAAATTTTATATTCTGGGTAAAGGAGGGTCATACTTTTGCCATCGAGAATATCCTTTTTTAATTGTTGGGGGGGAACTCCCTTTAACAAACAGTGATAATGACTTCTCCATGAACTGAAAATCCAATCATCTGAATTAATATTTTCAAATATTTTTAATAATTGATTTTCATTATTGCCATGTAAATGGATTGGAGCCCTAATTTTAGCTTGATTAAAAATGTCAGCTATGTCTTTTTCAAAATCTATTAAATCTTTAACTAACATTTGATTAAATTATGTCCCTGTAAATTAACATATCTTGAAAACTGTAATCAAATATTGATTAGTTATAAAAAAATTTAAGAATTATTATTTTATGCTAAGTTTAATTTTTTTCTTTAAAAGCATTATATCTTTGATAACCAGTATGTCCTTCAGCTATATACCATTTCACTGTATCGTCAATCCCATCTTTTATTCCTACATTTGGTTCCCATCCGTAACTTTTTAGCCTACTAACATTCATAAGCCTTTTATTATCGCCTGAGGGGCCTTCATTAGTAAATTCATAATCTATATGATCAAATGATTCACTTATAATTTCTACTATTGATTTTATAGTATTTTCATTACCACTTGATACATTTACTGGGATATTAATATTATTATCCATAACGAAAATCATTGCTGATGCCACATCATCAGCATGAATAAAGTCTCTAATTGGCTTGCCATTTCCCCAAACTTTGAGTGGATTTTCTCCATTATATATTCTTGCAATTAATGATGGAATAACCATTGCATTATCAGGGTCAAAGTTATCAAATCTTCCATAAACGTTTCCTGGCCTTACGATACAATAATTACCTTTTTTGTATTGCTGCAAATAAGCTTCCACTTGAAGTTCTCCCATTCTTTTGGCCCAGCCAGCAAATTTATCATTTTCTGAAGGGAATGTTCTCCATACATCATCTTCATTGAATATATCTGCTGGATGATAAACACCCACTGAACTTGTATATAAGTATTTATCAACTCCGCATATTCTTGCTGCCTCCATCATATTTAAACTAAAAGTAATAGTGGGAACAAAAAAATCCGCAGGTTGTTCTCTACACATTTTTGGGGATCCTTTCACTCCCGCCAAATGATAAACTTCATCCATCTCTCTACATACTGACAAACAATTATCAAAATTTCGCAAATCTAATTTTCTAAAATTTGCACCTTTTGGGCAGAGTTCTTCTCCATCTAATGAGGCAATAAATACTTCATAATTCCTAGACAATAGTTTAGGAACTAAATATCTCCCTATCATCCCAGTACCACCTGTTACTAGAACTTTTTTCATCAAATTTTGTAAAACAATTAATTAATATTAATGCATCAATCAAAACAAGATAACTGAGAATTTAAAAAAACTTTATATTAACAAAATTAGTTATTTTGAAACTGTGGTAGTCTAAATATCTAATTGTTTAGATATATTAATGCGAAATTTCAAAACAGTCCTAATAACAGGAATAAGTGGTTCTGGTGGTAGTTATTTAGCTGAACAAATACTTACGAGATTTCCACAAACATCTATACATGGAATATCAAGATGGCATAGCACTACAACAATTAATAATTTAAGGAAAATTCAAAATAAAATTAATCTTTATGAATGCGATCTCTGTGATTTATCTTCAGTAATTCGTTCATTAAATCTTGTTAAACCAGATTTAATATTTAACTTAGCTTCTCATGCAAACGTAAGGGCATGTTTTGAAACACCAGTAAGTGTGGTACAGAATAATATTCTTTCGACCCTTAATTTACTTGAAGCTATAAGAATCACAGAAATCAAACCATTAGTTGTTCATTGCAGTACTTCTGAAGTATATGGTCAAGTAGATAAAAATCAGATCCCAATAAATGAGAATTGTCCTATTAACCCAGTAAATCCATATTCAGTTTCAAAATGCTCACAAGATCAGTTAGTTTATTCTTATGGGAAAGCTTATGACATTTCAGCTATTAGAACACGAATGTTTGCATATATAAATCCCAGACGTGCTGACCTTTTTGCTACATCATTTGCTAGGCAGATAGTATCAATTGAAAGAGGTAAAACAAAAATTCTTAAACATGGGAATCTTGAATCTCTTCGTACACTGATCGATGTAAGAGATGCAATGGATTGTTATATTGACATTGCTCTTTATGGGAAAACTGGAGAGGCTTATAATCTTGGAGGAAAGAACGCTTTATTAGTAGGAGAATTTTTAAATATGCTTATTAAATATTCCTCTTCAAAAATTGTTTGTGAGTCAGACCCTACATTATTTAGACCAGTAGATATTACTTTACAAGTTCCTGATACAACTAAGTTTGAAAAACTTAACGATTGGCGTCCAATTTATTCCTTAGAAGAAAGTGTTGAATTTTTACTAAAAGAAGTAAGAGAAACAATGCCTAATTAAAAAATGTTAATTCTTAAATTTTAAATTTCTTCTCTAGTTCTCATTAACCCATTGATATGTTTTTTTTAACCCCTCTTCTAAATTAGTATTAACTTTCCATTTCAATTCAGTAAAAGCCTTTTCACAATTAAGTGAAAGAGCTGTTGGGAAATCTGGTTTATCAATGTTATTTTTAATACTTAGATTTTTACCTGATATTTTTATTATTTTCTTTACCAAATCATTTATTGATATGGAATATCCCATTCCACAATTATAAAGCCCAAAACTATCTGATTGATTTAAGATTGATTTTTCTATCATTTCAACAAGATCATCAACAAATATAAAATCTCTTTTTGCTTTGCCCGATCCCCAGACTTCCAGTACTTCATTTTCTTTAGCATTGATAACCTTCCTAATAGTTGCGCCTAAAACATGACTTTTATAAAGATCAAATTTATCGTATTTCCCATATACATTTGAATGTCTTAAAGCTGTTGTTTTAAGACCTAGTGAACTATAAAACTCACACATTTTTTCAATATAAATTTTTGTATTACCAACCCCAAAATAATTACCAAAAATTTGATTATTTGGATCCCAATCAGATTCTTTTTGATTCTCAATAGAACTTAACATAACAGTACAACTAGGAAAAATAAAATGTCTTACTTTTTTTTCAAAACATTCTCTAAGCAAATATGAATTAATTACAGCGTTATCAGTTACATGGATATAAGGTCTTTCGATTATGTCTTTAGCTCCAGAGGTTGTTGCCGCAAATTGAAGAAGAACATCAGTTCCTGGCAAATGTTCTTTAAGGACTCCAGGTATACGTAAATCTGCTTTTATCCATTTAACCTTTCCTGAATTAACAGGAAAAGGATCTCTTTTATTAAAAACTGCAATTATTTCATTGCCATTTTTATTAAAGTATTCAACAAGATTTCTACCAATAAAGCCAGTTGCACCACAAATAATTATTTTCATAGTTTTATCTTATTTGAAATTAAATTACCTTATTCACTATAAATTCAGCCAAAGAGAAACATGATGTAAATGCAGGACTAACAGCATTAACAATATGTATATTATTATTTATTTTCTCATAAATAAAATCATTTTCCAATTCATATGTATTTCGATTAAGTAACTGAGCTCTTATCCCGTACGTTTTAGAGTCCATTTCTATTTGAAAATTAGACTTAAGATCACTTGAAAAGTACCTCAGTGCATTAACATAAAATTTATTTTTAGAATTGAAAGATAATTCTGATAGAGCATGGTTGCGATAATTAGATTTATTCGATGCAAATAAAATAATATTATTCGTAATTATTGAAGGAATATCTCTCATATCTTTTAAATCATAACCTTGAATATCTTTCTTAAATACTGGGATAGCATTAGGTCCAATCAAAGATGATTTATTTATTCTAGGAGTTAAGTGAATTCCTAAAAAAGGTAACTCAGGATCTGGAACTGGGTATAGATTTGTTTTAATTTCCAATCCAGATTTTTGAACCGCGTATTGTCCTAAAAAAGGAAGAATAGTTAGATTATCAAATTTATTAGTGACTGATTTAGCAATATCTAGAGCGCCTGGTCCAGCACAATTTATATAATTCTCATAACTTAAATTAGTGTAGTCATCAAAAATCAACCTTTTTTTATCTGAATCATCTAAAATTACTGATTTTTTCAAGAAATTAACTCCCATTTCCTTCAAAGATTTATAAAGTCTTTCTACTATTAATTTTGGATCGAAAACACTAGTATTTGGGGACCACAAGTACTTATCTTTTTTAATTAGGAAAGGTTGAATATTTGAAGCCCTATCATGATCTATCATTTCAACATTGCAACCATTATTTAATGCATTTTTTTCAATTTTTTCTAAATTTACATAATCATTTTCATTAAAAGGTATTAATAATTTGCCACATTCTAATATTGGAAGATTAATCTTTTTGCACCATTCTCTCAGTTTTATTCCTCCATCTATTGAAAGTTTTGCTTTCATTGATCCAGGTTTATAGTACAAACCAGCATGCAAAACTCCACTATTATGAACTGATGTCCCTTTAGAGGGGATAGCATATTTATCTAAAATTAGAATATTTAAAGGTTTATGAATCTTCTTATCTATTAAGGCTTTAGCTATTGAGAGTCCAATAATACCAGAACCAATAATAACGAATTTCATAGTTTCAATTACTTCAAATTAATAATTTTAGGTATAAATGTTTGAGCTTCTTTTAATGTTTTGGGTATGCCAATATCTATAAATGGTGTATTGATATTAAGGACTTCTGCTGAAACTGGCTCTCTACCAAAAAGGTTTTCATCAATCAAAATTTCTTTCCCACAATTGTTAATGAGGTCATGTTCAAAAGGTATTTGAGTTGCGCTTAACCATCTTTTTTTCAAGTTATCTCTTGAAATTAAAAATGCACCTAATGATATAAATTCTGTTCTTTTTTTACTGAATAACCATTCATTATCAATCTGTTCAAAACCTCCGTATCGATCATTCTTTAAAATTTTTTTTAACATTATTAGGGGCTTATCCTCTTCTAAACTGAACCTTTTATGAAATTTATAAAAATCTGCTTTAAAAATTGTATCTCCATTTAAAACTAAATAATTTTTAGCATTATTTATAGATGCCACATTAGCTAGTGCTCCAAGTGTTCCAAGAGGTTTTTGCTCTGGTACACATTTCACATTCAAATTATTTATTTCACAATATTTCTTTATTATTTCTTGCCCGATACAAGTAGACAAAATAATATTTTTTGAAATTTCTAAGTTCCATGAGTCAATCCAAGCTAATAGCCATTCCAAAAAAGGCTTCCCCTCAATTTGGGCCATTATTTTGGGTGTATCCTTTAGGACTTCTCTTACTCTTGTTCCTTTCCCACCAGCAAGAATAACAATATTTAAATTCATTTATCCATTAATTACATTTACAATTTCTTTAATTGATTCTGAACTTAATTCTGGATAATTACCTAAATACATTCCAAAGAAATGGATATGGTCCGTAACGGGTGCGATTTTATTTATATCTTGTTCAGTAAAATTAAAACATTCTCTAACATAAGGCTGCCTCATCTGATTACCTCCTCCTGCACTACCCCTTCTAAATTCAATCTCATTTTTCTCAAGACGTTTTTGCAAATCGCTCATTAAGTATTCATCTTTTTCTTTTAGGATTAAATTAAAGGCGTAATTACTTTGCCCTTCAAGATCAAAGCCCTTATAACACCAATCAGGAAGCAACTCTAAAAATAATTTAAAATTTTCAGACCTTTTTTTGACCATCCAATCTAATCTTTTCAATTGTTCGAGACCGATAGTTGCTCCTATCTCATTATTCCTTAAATTAAATGCAGGTCTAGTAAAAATAAACTTTTCATTTAAATCCTTATAATTATCAATCCAAATCTTCTTTCTTAAAGGATTATCCATTTCTCTAACCATTCCATGACTCCTAAGCATTCTCAAAACCTCATATTTTTCTTCATCATCTGTACAAACCATGCCCCCTTCAATAGTGCTCATATGATGTGCATAATAAAAAGAGAAACAAGATAAGTCACCTATTGAGCCTGCTTTTTTATTATTTTCCGATACTACACCATGAGATTCACAAACATCTTCAATTAGAAAAATATCATTTTTATTAATAAATTCAATTAATTTTTTGTTTAAGCCATTGATACCTTGGGCATGAGTTAAAAAAATAGCTTTAATATTTTTATTTTTTTCAAACTCTTTAATAACTAGTTCAGTATTCAAGCTTAGTGAAGATAAATTTATGTCTACAAATACAGGATTAAAGCCCATCCACATTATTGAACTTATATCTGAACTCCAAGTGAATGGAGGAACAATAACATCCCCTCCCTCAGGAAATTTTTCTTTTAATAAAGCTAAACATAATAAATTAGCTGAAGAGCCACTATTAACAAAAACACTATATTTCACACCTAACCAATTAGACCAAGCTTTTTCGAATTCCTTTACCTTAGGACCTGAAGTTAAAATTGGATCTTTTGTTTTTAACAATTCAATTACAGGTAATAAATCCTGTTCTAATAAATTATTTTTCATTAAAGGGTATTTCATAGAAATTTACTCACTCTGACCGTTAAATCTTTGATTTATTAGAGCACTTTTTGATTGTCAATATCTATTATTATAGCGTTGAAAATTGTTGAAATTAGTTTTTTGCTTTATCTCCATAATTTTTTATTTTTAACTTGGTAATTTTTTAAAGATTCTAAAGAATTAATAAATTAGCAAATTATCTTTCAGATAATATTACTTGACTTCCTGAAGAACTTATTTTGACTTTAACCCATGTTTTAACATTTATTCTTTCTTTAATTGCTTGATGTCGTGATTCTGGAGCCCAACATATAAAGAAACCTCCGCCTCCTGCTCCCATTATTCGAGTACATAATGAACCGGCTTTTTCAGATTCTTCAATAATTTCCATTAACTGAGAGTTTTGTATATCGTTATTAATGGACAATTTAATATCTCTACAAAGCCTAGTAAGTCGTGCATTCTCTTCTAAATCAGCTTCTCTTGAAAACGCCTCAATTCCTTTTTGAGAAATTTCTTGCAATTCGTTTAATTTCTCACATTGTTCCGAATACTTTAAATAATTATCAACTTTTTTAGATGCATGATGTGAATATCTCTGAATACCAGTAAAACCCATCAAAAGCGAAGACTCAATATAATTTTGGTAATCTTTTCTAACTTCTATCCTTCTTGGTTTCACACCTTCTTTATTAGCAGTAATATGAACAAATCCTCCAAAAGCTGAAGCACATTGGTCTTGAATACCTATAGTTTCTCCTGTCTTATTCTGCTCTATATCAATAGCCAGTCTTGCTAATTCGGCTTCCCCTAGTTTCTCTTCTTTAGTCAAAGCATATATGGAAGAAATCAAACCTACAGTAAATGCGGAAGAGCTTCCTATACCACTCCTTGATGGTAAATCGCTGCAGTAGGTTATTTCCAAACTTTTGCCACACCCGAATTCCCTTATTACTTCTCTGGCTGTTGGATGCTTAATATTATTTATTTCACTGACTTCTTCAATTTTTGAATATGCAATTCTATACTTATGAGAAAAAAATGGTGGCAATTCCCTTACTGCCTGATAACAGTAGTAATCTAGTCCAGCACATAAGACTTCAATATTTCTTTTCTCAAACCAAGATGGATAATCAAGCCCTCCGCCGTAAAGAGATAATCTATAAGGTGTTCTACTAATCAACATATTTATTAAATATAACTTTTAATTTAAATCTTATTGTCATTGTAAAATTACCTTAATTATAAATATTAAAAAAAATAAAATTCTTATTAATAATCATTAATTAATGTTTGAAAGAAATTTCTGCTCAAACTCATTAACGACTTTATTTAATCCATCTTTTAAATTAGTTTTAAATCTTTTAGGTAACTTCGAATCTATTTTCGTATTATCTAAAACTTTCGATAAAGCTCCAACGTATTTGGATTCGTCAAACTGTACATTAGAAATATTTACCCCCGTAATATTTCCAAGTATTTGAGCAAATTCCTTAATTGAGTAATCTTCCCCTGCACCAATATTAAAAATATTATTATTTTCTGATTTATCTAACTCAATAAGATTATTAATAAAATCTTCTATAAAAACCAATTCTCTTCTTTGATTACCATCACCCCACAAAACTATTGGACGCTTAAAGTATTTAAATTCTAGAAATTTTCTAATTAAATCAAAAATAAAATGCATTTGTTTACCTTTAGTTCCATATTCAAGTCCATAAAGAGTCGAAGGGACCACTGTTAGATAGGTCAATCCAAATTGCTTAGAAAGAGCAACCTTACCAATTTGAAGCATTCTTTTACACATGGCATAAGTATAAAGGCTATCTATAGGTTTTCCTTCAAGATAATTATCCTCAATTAAAGGTAATTGAGGATCATATGAACAACTTGTTCCAATAGAAATTAGCTTTGCCTGCGGTTGTTTTGTTGACCACCATGACAAAAGATTAGAATTGATTTTCTGATTAATGATCCATTGTTCACCTGGATGATATAGACAAAAATCTCCTGCTTGTGTCCAAGCAGCAAGATGAAATATTTGATCAAATTTAATTTGATTATAAATCTCAAGAGAAAGAGGATTTCGCAAGTCACAAATATTACTATTTGATCTAGTCAATTCATATCCCAAAGCTTCCAAATGCTTGCATAATGATTTCCCTAAAAAACCAGAAGAACCTGTTACAAGTACTTTCACTATAAAACTTGTGGATAAGGAATTGGCACAATAATCTTCGTTCCATTATCCAGAATAGGTTTGATTTTTGATAAAATTTCAGCTTTAAAATTCCAAGATAACAGTAGAAAATAATCTGGAGGTGCAACATCGTCCTGATGGAAAACGGGTATTGAAGTGCCAGGATAATATGTACCGCACTTATGGGGGTTTATCTCCACACCGCAATCAATCTCATTGGTGGTTAAATTACAATAATTAATTAGGGTACTTCCTTTTACGGGCGCTCCTAAAGCAATTATTGTTTTACCTTGGCTTCTGATATCAGATAAAATATTTTTTAAAATTTCTCTATTATGTTTTACCTTTTTCGCAAAATCTAGGTATATATCAATCGAATTAAATCTTTTTTCTTCTTCATACTTTAATAGTTCGTTGAGTTGTTTTGATTTTGCAAATTTACCCTTATGCCTTACAAAGGCTATACAGCTGCCTCCATGGATCGGTTTGCGTATCGCATCAACTATTTCTAATTCATATAAATCAAGAAGATTTTGAAAAGTTGAAAGAGAGTAATACAATAAATGTTCATGATAGATCTGATCATATGCAACATTTTCTATCATGTCCGGTAAATAAATAAATTCAGCTATTAATAAGCCATCTTTAGGATCTAGTAATTTTCTTACACATGAAAAAACACTATGAAGTTCCTCAAGATGGAAAAAAATTCCTGAACCATGAATTACAGACGCATATCCATAATCAGATAGAATTTCATCTGCCAATTCTTGATTAAAAAAGTTATTTAGGCAAGGAATACCTTTTTCTTTACACTTTTCTGCTTGCAATAATCCTGAATCAACATTAAGGACTGATTGGCCCATTTCTTTAAAGTGTTCCAAGAAAGTTCCATCGTTACCTCCTATATCTAATATGTAGTTATTTTTTTCTAAGTTTATTTGAGTTAAAGCATAATTTGTTACTTCTAAAAAGTGTTTTCTCAAAGAACTTGTTGTTCCAGATAAATAGGTATGTTTAACGAACATTTCTTCCTTAGGTATTGCATAATCAAGCTGTAACATCTTGCAAATACAGCAAAAAAAAAGTTTTAAAGGATAATCTTTAGCTTTCTCTTCACTTTCAATTGAAATAAAATTGTTTCCCCAAGGTTGGTCACCTAGGTCTAGTACTAAATCAAGTTTTTCAGATCCACAGCATCTGCATTTCATCACATTTTTAATAATTTTAGATCAAGTACCCAGCCACAAGATAATACTCTATCATGATCCTTTATTTGATTTAGTATGTGGTATCTATAACTTGTAACCTCACTTTCATTAACATAGTATTTACTACTGCCAAGTGTTTTAAATTTTGCGATAGCATAATTTTCAATAGAATTATTATCAAGTAAAGTATTCAACGTTGGATCATCGCGAAAATTACCATTTATTATTGCCTCAGATTCGGTTTCCATTGAAACTGACTTTGATGAAGTAGGAGGAACTACAAATATTGATCCTTCAGGACACTCATCAATTTTTTTTACAAAGTTAACCTTCAATTCAGATTCAAATCCATACATTAATGTTCTTACAAAGCAATTATTATAAGAAGTGTCGTATGTATAAATATTATTTAGATTATTTTTTAATAAAAACTGTCTTAACCAAGCAGGTCCCATTCTACAAGGAAGAAGATCTTTCTTATAATTACTTATTAGTCTGAATAATTGAAAAAAAGCTAATAAAGTAAAGATATAAGGCGTAGCTTGATTAAAGGTTATTTGAAAAAACCTAAACCCCAAAACTATAGTTATTAAAAGACCAGTTAAACTAGATAAGTAGGATTTGCCAACCTGTAATCCATTTGTAATTTCCACAATAAGAGTTGGCATGATTCCAATTAATAAAATAAGGAAAATACTTAAAAAGCTCGTTTCTCCTTGAAAGTAGCAATAAACCATTGAGATTAACGTCAAAAAAAATAAAAATAATTCTATTGGCATCAAGCTCCAAAAAAATGGTGGAAGCCACCTTAACCCAGCTCCTCTAAAATTACGAGGTAATGTTTTTCCAAAAACTTTTTTTTGATCTGGATAAGCTAAAAAATGCGAAGCCCATGAACCAATATCTAGAAATGTCATGTAGCGCTTTAGATTTTTAATAGGATTTGGCATAAGGACAAGAAAAAATCCACTAAAAATACCTACAGAAAAAACTAATTGTGTTTGTAAATAAGATGTAAGTTGATTAACTATAAAAGCAGGAAAAACGATAATAAGGGAAAAAATTATCACTGGAGATAAGAAGTTAAATACTAAAAATGTGTTTCTCTCACTTTCTACAGAATTATTATTTATTTTAGAAATTATAAATTTGTTAATCAATTTATAAGTTTTTGTCAAAAATATTTTTGCAAGAATCAATATTGCGGTAATAAATAATAATGTTATTAATAGAGATTTTTCTGGAGAATCAGAAAATATATTTATACAAATAAAAATCTGGCTTAGTATCAATATCGGTGGAAATTTTCTAGATGCACTTGAGGATGTAAAACATATTGAAGATAGAAAACCAGCAAAAAATATACATAACAAAAATGAAATACTAATATTTTGATTGATATAGGCAAAAATAATTAAACCAAGCGAGCATAAAAACCAAAATTGCGAGTAAATTATATGTCCAAGATATAAAACAACTTCAGTGCACCAAGTAGAAAATAAATATATTGTTGATATTAAAAATGCATAATAACTTGGAAGAAAGTAATTTGAAATACCATAAATCAGAAGTGTAGAAAAGCCGTGCGAAATAATCGACAAGGTTATATTCACATGTTCTTTAATTCTTTTTTCCCTTGGGAACATTTTTTGAACAAACGCCATGAAAAAAATCCAAAATTCCCGTAGTTCTGCTCTACCTTTACCATTGTTTAAATTATGAATAGAACCTGGCCACCTTAATAAACCCTCTTTGCCTAATTGAGAGGCTAAAGCTAACATCTTTTCATTATCGGTATTTAATTTAGGAGAATAAAATGTAATTCCACGGGTATCGATGAATACTTTTATTGCATAAGTAAATACTAAAAGGATTAAAATAAATAGCATGAATTAATACTGATCAGTTAGAAGATAGATTTACTTTTGAATTTGAATAGGTTTATCTTAAAATCATATTAAATTGTTACTTTTGAAACCTTTTACAAATATACAACAATATGTCGTAATAAAAAAATTTATTAAATATTGGGAATTAGCATTAAATCAAGAATAAAAATGATAAATTCATTTGTTTATTTATTAAATAAAATTTAAAAATTAATAATTTTTAAAAAGTAGTCATTAAAGATATAATAAAGTTAATTTAATAAATAAAATTGAAAGAAAACGAAATAAGCATTCTAATTCCTACCTTATCCAGACAGGAAATTCTTCTTGAAACTTTAAATTTTTATTACAGAAATAGAGTAAAATTTGTTTTTAACATTTGTGATTCAACTAAAAAAAATGGGAGGTCTTTTCTAGAAAGGATTAATTACTTATCAAAAGAATTAAGTATAAATTATTATCATAAAATTAATTTTTCTGATAGAGAAGCAATTTTTTTTTTAATGGGCAAAACAGAAACACCCTTTGCAGCTTTTAGCGGGGATGATGACTTTTTTGTTCCCTCAGGTTTAATCAAATGTGCAGATTTTCTAAAAAAAAATAATGATTTTAGAGTTGCTTACGGAAAAGCTATTATTGTTGATGGAAAATCTTTAAATAATAAAAAAGCTAAAATTAGTGCTTCAAACTATTGGGGTAATCTTTCTTTTGAAGATAAAAACTTAATCACTAGATTAGACAAATTATCCTCTAACTATTTAGTAAATTTATTTGGTGTACATAGATCTAAAGAACTTAAAGATGATTATAAAGTTTCAAGTAATTTACCCTCAAGAACAGCAGCTGAAATACTTACAAATTATCTTACAATTATTAGGGGTAAGGGGAAATTTTTAAATCATCCCTATCTAATAAGACAAGTTCATCCAGCAAGATATTTAATGGATACCACCCTAGAAAGTACTTTAATTGATGATAATTTGGCTGAAGCGATACCAGACTTTATAGATGCATTATCTAAGGCTTTATTAAATCAAGGGATAAAGAAAAAATATGCTTCATTACTTTCTAAAAAATACATAAAGAAAATCCTATCTGGGTACGAAAGTAGCTCTTATTTTAATCTTAGAAAGAAACTAAAAGTTTTTGATGTTTTTTATAAATTATTTAGAAGAATTTACTATACTTTTAAAAATAAATTATTTAGAAAATCTATTTATTATAGAGATTTCAAAAGTACCCTTAAAAGTATCTCATCAAAAGAATAATAAATTTTAATTATTAGATTGCAAGAAAATCAAATTATTATTTTGTCTATAAATATAGAATTTCAAAAGATACTCAATCCTTTTCAATAAAAATCTGTAAAGGTTTTTAAAAATTAATAATAAGAAAAAATTTTTACTTAAGGAGATACCCATTAAAAATGATTTATTTTTTATAATTATCTTAATTTAATAAATAATTGTATGATTTATATTTTAATATTGATATCCTTGTCAAAAAGAAATATTAGTAAAAAACTTGATCTACAAAATGAATAAATTATTTTTAAAAGACTATATAATTGCAGGAGGATTAATGGATCTTAATAATGAGAACATTAAGCTTAGAGAAATACAAATAAGAGATGGTTTGTTTATTCATACTTGTAATGACTACGATAAATCTCTTGAAGTTATAAAAGAAGCATCTTGCAATCTAAAAAATCAAGTAAAAATAATTTCTAAAATTTACTTCAACTATCCTGACATAAAACATAGGAGATTTAGGTCTCTATTTTCTCAGATCAAAGAACAAAGAGAAAGATTAGGTTTTGTCCCTTCAGAATGGAATCTCCAAATTTGTTGTTATTGCCCATTAAACAAATTAATTAGTAAAAATGCTCAAAAATTCTTTAGGAAAATCAACTTCGAATTTGGAATTAATAAGATATTTTTAGAAATTTATCCAATATACAATTTCAATATAGAAAAAATTCAAATATTGAATAACTTTTATGAAGGAGAAGTGATATTTGGAGTATCAAGTTACCAAAATTATCTTAACAGGAGTTTCATGGATTCTGATTTACAGGAGTTTTCTAAGAATCGTACCAATATTATTTTTATTGGAATTCTTGGTAAAGGGATTCAAAATAAAAACTTCCCTAGGACTTTTAATGCAGATTTCTTAAATAAAAATATAGTTTATTTTTTAAATAATATTAATATTAATAAATTTTCAAGAGGAATAACTAATTTTTCTTCTATGCAACAATATGAGAATTTCAATGAAGTTTTTTTTAATCTTCAAAAAAATATAAAAAGATATGATTTAGGAAAATCCTTAGATTTAGAATATAAAAAGAAAATTTTTTATTTTAAGAATTTTGACCAATATGGTGGTATTTATTCTACTAAACAATATTTACTAAAACCAAAACTTATTTTACATAAAATTAAGAATCTGATTTACAAATATAAAAATTTCAGGGAAATCGCAAACAACTTTTTTGGATAAACAATATTAGCAAAAAAAGAATAACCAATTTTACTAGAGTTAATTTGCTGTATGATCAATATTAGAGAATATTATAAAAATTATTAATGGATAGTAATTTCATTGATTCAAGAATATCTCAAGAGAATAAACTTCAATTCAAAAAAAAAGGCTGGACTTTAATTGATCTTAAATTACCTAAAGAATCTTTAAATAATGCAATTAGTGGATTAAAGATAATGAAGCATGTCTCAATAAGAGACGACTTTAAACCTAGAAGAATATATTATGATCATTTATTTACAAATAACCTTGCAGCAATTGAACTTCCCTTTAATCAAAATATTTGTAATGAAAATATAAAAGATTTTTTTGTAGAAGCTAAGATTGGATCTTTAGTCAGAGCCTTGATGGATTGGGATAATCCATGTTGTGATTTAGCAAGACTATTTTGTATGGGTAATTTCAATTATAGAGGCAATTGGCATAGAGATTATGAAAGTGATTTAAAAAATATTCAATTAGATTCGGATCAACGAAATGTTGTTTTGGTTGGTATTTACCTACTTCCTCAAAAAGGCTTTCGTATTTTAAAAAAAGAATATGAATATAATGGGCATAAATCATTAATAGCATCAAAAAAAATTGATAATTTAATAAGGACATTTCCTTTTCCCCTTTCTCCTATTAAAGAATCATATGATGTCATTGATGGGAAAATTGGTACTGCTTTATTTTTTGATCCACTCTTATTACATCAAGGTTCTAATTTTAAAGATAGACTTGATTTTCATATGAAGTTTCACAAATCAAATAAATCTGATCTAAAGAAAAATAAATTCCAAGATTTTTCGATAATTGATATTTTGCATGAGAAATATGAGTTAAAATTTAATTTTAATTCATCAAATAATAGAGATTTAAATGAAATACCTCTTCACAAAAGATCAAGTATTTTCCAAAGATTTACTAACTCATTAGATTATCGTACATGTTTAAGAAGGATTTTAAAAATCAAGAGTTTAAAGTCAGGTAAAGATTATAATCTCTTAAAGAAAAATGGTTGGGAAATTGATTCTTTATCCAATACAATTTTTCAAAAGTAATATTAAAATTTTAAATTGATTTAAGCTACAATTTTAAAACGTAAATTTTTTATTTTTTTTAATTTTTTAAAGAAAACTTATGTTTTAAATCTATTTTTATTATTTATGAGATACCTTTTTTGAGTTTTAATGATAATTATTTACTTTTGTTTTAATAAAAACTCTACAAAATAATCTAATAATCTTAAGCCATGAATTCCACTTCTTTCAGGATGGAACTGAAATCCAATTATATTTTCATGGATAATTGAAGCAATCCAGTCTCTTTGATAATAATTAAAACTAAATAATTTATTTTCAGCTGGGACTGATATTGCATTGAAACTATGCACAAAATATTGCATTGAATTTAATTCTTTAAAGTTAAGATCTTCCTGATTACTTTTTATATAATTCCATCCAATATGTGGAATTAACATTTTTTTTTCTGAATGAATTTTTCCCATATATTGAACTTCACCCTTTATTAAACCCAACCCTTTATTAATCCCATCTTCATAACCTTTATCCAGCATCATTTGCATTCCTAAACATATTCCAATTATTGGCTTGCCTAAATTAACACTTTCAATCAATAAATTATAAATACCTTTATTCTTTAAATTTTTAATACCTTCTGAGAAAGAACCTACTCCAGGAAGAAATATAAGATCTGCTTCTTTTATTTTTTTTATTGAAGAAGATATCTCCACTTTATAATCAAGTTTTTCTAGAGAATTAAATAAACTGTGATGATTGCCTAAACCATAATCAACTATCAAAAGATTCTTCTTTCTAAATAAATCATAAATATTTTTATTTATATTTTTTGTTCCAAAATCAATTTCACTATTAATAACTCTTATTAAATTTGAGTCATTTAAATTAATCTTATCTTTTAAGGTTTTTATTAATAATTTATTTTTATGAAATGAAGCGCCAATAGACACGCCTGAAATTTTTGGTTTTTTGATAGAACTATATATTTCATTTTCATCCCCAAAACCACCTCCAACAATAAGAGGAATTTTACAAATTTTTGAACTCATCTCTATTAAATCTTTATCAATACCTTTACTTAAACCATCATTATCTACTGAAGTTATCAATATTTCCCCAACTCCTTCTTGTTGAATTACATTTATCCAATCATTTACCGCTATACCTGTTCTTTCTCTACCTGAAGCTTTCATTACCTCCCATCCTAAATTAGGATTCTTTTTAGCCTGAATTGATGCGACAATACATTGACTTCCAAATACTTTAACTAATCTATTAGCCAATCCTATATCTTCAACTAATCCTGTATTTATAGCAACTTTGTCAGCTCCATTAGAAATTAATGCTTTTGCATCCTCGATTGATCTAATTCCACCTCCCGCAGTAATAGGGACAAATATCCTTTTAGAGGTCTCTGATAGAATTTCATAGAGGCTATTTCTTCCATATAAGCTTGCTACTGCATCTATATATAAAATCTCATCTACGCCATTTAAGTAATATTTTTCTGCAAAATCTATAGCGTCACCTATTACTCTTAATCCCTCGAACCTTATACCCTTAATTAATTTCTTTCCTTTTATATCTAATCTGGCAATAATCCTTTTTGCTAATCCCATTTGATTAATTATTACCAACCCAATACTTAGCTGTATCTGATTGATCTCCTTTAATATTTGATATTATATGTCTTAACTGCCAACCTTCTTCTTCATCCCATTTCCAAAGGTGTGGAGATCTAAACTGATCGCACAATAAATCATAGTAATTTCTATCAAAAATAGGTTTCTCAAAAAATTGACTTGCTTTTGGAAAATTTTCTTTATCTACAGTTAAGTAATCGAAAATTTGATCACTCCACCTTAAAGGGAATTCCCCATCATACTTATTAACTAATGCAACACCTTCCTCCCTTGTCAATTCTCCAGATCTTATCTCTTGTGCAGCATCATATGTCGCCCTCCCAATACCAAATTTTATCCAAGTTGTATGATAATGAAAATCATCAATTCGGTCATCTATTGAGTTGTAAGTACTATAAGTTCCAGCAGTTCTCTCAGGAGAGCTTTCAAAGCCTCCATTTTCAACGCTGTAGTAATAAGCATTCTGTGGATGCCATTTTATATAATATCCCAAATAATGTACCTGAATATTATTATCTAAGATTAAATCTGAACTAACAGGGAAATAAGGATCCAAATCCCCTTTTTTTAAACCCATCTCATAAAGCTCATGTAGACTTGAACCTCCAAGAACTATTTCATCTTGATTATCAATTGTTAAATATTTTTTATCTCTAATTGCCTGGGACATATCACTAAGAGGATTGCCATATTCCGCCTCATTTTCTCCATAAAAAATTAGAGAAATCCCATAGTTTTTTGCTATTTTAGGTGCTAAATTCTTTTGTCCTAGTATAAATGGCTGAAAGGGGTGTAATAAGTTATCAACAGCTAATCTTGTTAAAAGTCTATGAACCCTACCATTAGGAGTAAAAAGAATATTATCAAACCCAGCATGAATCCATGCTTGATGATTACGCCATCCCCAATCTGTATAGATATGAGGTGCCCAAGTACATGTAAGAGGGTTCATTCCATATTTATATTTTAATAAATGAGCCTGCATAAAACTATCTTTTCCGCCACTCCCAGGAACAAGACAATCATAAGTTCCATCATTCTTTCTAAATTTTTCACAAAGTTCTTTTAATTCTTGTTCTCTCAGTTCCCAATTTATTTTTGCTTTCTTATCTTTTACCTTGCAGGCATCACAAATTAAATTCTCATCAAAATTAATAGTATTTTTTTTTGAATCTTTTTTGTTTTTAAATTCAATACTGCTATTAGGCCTCTGATTACTTATTACACAAGATTTACAGAACAGAACTTCCTTTGGTAAACCATACTTCGTTTGGCCTTCATTATTATATTTAAAAATTTCTTTATCTATCTTTTTTGGGAATTTGATAAGCATTTTTGATAACTAAATAAAAAATTATTTAATAGTGATTTAGTCTATTAATTATTTCACATGTTGGTAATTTTATTCCAATTTGTAAACGTCTTAATGCTGTGCTTTGGTTTAGGATATTTGTATTTATATCTTTTTAGGATTTAATATGATGTTGTCCTATTAGAAATAAAGGGATTAAAACAAACGTATAAAATAACTAGTAAATTAGAATATTTTATCTTTTTCCAAGAATATAATTTTCTTATTTTATTAAATATCATCCTCTAAGAACTGAATAATTTGATCAGAAGGTGATTTTGATATGTAGGATTTCTTAAATTCTTCTAAGTTAAACAAATTTCCCTTTGGGAATTTAAATATTTGATCGATGGCATTTGAAATAGATTTATAATCACTTTTAACATCAATAACTTTTCCAAATTTATATCTTCCTTTTTGACGATTTCCGATATTAATAACGCTTTTTTTTAACATAGAGGCTTCATTTATACCACTTGAAGAATTTCCAATAATACAATCAAAAAGCAATAATGCGTTTAAATATAATATTTGACCTAAAGAGGGAACAAAAAAGTAATTATTCTTATTTCTCTCAACGAAATTTTGAATTTTATCCAAAATTATATCTGAACCTTTATCCGCATTTGGAGAGGTAAAAAGTATATTACACTTAAAATTTAAAAGAGCCTTCAATAAATTATCCAAACCAGAAATCCCCAAATCATTAGACATAGTTTCAGGATGATATGTAATTAAAAAGTTTTTTTCTTGAAAATTAAATCCAGTTTTATCTTCAAATTGTTCTTTTGAGATTTTTTCAAAATTTAATAAGCCATCAATTATTAATGGGCCAATATCAAAAATATTCTTTTCGCTTAAAATCATATTTTGGACTTTTTGTTTATGAATATCCGCTGAAGTAAAATGTATTGAACTTAACTGTGAAATCGCATTTCTTAATTTATCATCAATAGCTCCTAATGTAGTTTCTCCTCCATGTAGGTGTACTATTTTTATTCCCAATAAATGGGCAGCTGAAGCCGCAGCAAAAGTTTCATATCTATCACCCAAGAGAATTAAATAGTCTGGTTTAATATTATTTAATGCTTTTGAAATTACTTTTATGGTATCAGCGGTCTGATATGGCATATCTAATTCTCGTGGATTATTAAATTTAATTGGCAATTGATGTAAAAAAGTTACTCCATCATTTTCTATTTCTTTGATTGTCTTTCCATATCTATCATTTAAATGAGTTGATGATACTAATAAATTAAAATCAAATTTATTATTATCAATTAATTTGAGAATTAAAGTCCTCATTAATCCATATTCTGCTCTAGTTCCAGTAAATAAAGCAATTCTTTTCATATTTTTAATATCAAAACTCAATTAAATCATCAATTTTGTAGTATTTATTAGATTTTTTCCCTATAATTTCATCCCATCTCATAGGGCATATTCCAATAGCAGGTCTTTTTGTTGTTAAATTTTCTTCAGTATAAAATTCACCCTTTTTTATATCCTTTTTTGCAACTATAGATTTTCTAACTATTTGTAAATTTTTTATTTCTGAATTGGCAATTTTTTTTTCATTTTTGCCTAATGCCACAGTTATATTTCTAATTCCCTTTACTAGGTTGTTAAATTCTTGAGGTTCTAAACTTGCTTTATGGTCAGGACCACTTAAATTCTTATCTAAAGTTAAATGTTTTTCGATTATATGTGCGCCTAACGAAACTGCTGCGAGAGCGACTTCAACTCCTAAAGTATGATCCGAGTAACCAACTTTTACATTAAATTCTTTCTTTATTGTAGACATTGCTCTTAAATTAACATCTTTAAAAGGAGCAGGATATTCTGAAGTACAATGCAAAATTGATACATCTTTTCTTAAGGTACCAGCTAAATATAATTCATTTAAAGCATTGCCTATCTCAGTTATATTTGCCATACCAGTTGATAATATAATCGACTTACCAAAAGATCCAATTTTTCTCAAATAAGGTAAATTTGTTATTTCTCCAGAAGGTATTTTAAATCTTTTCAAATTCATTTTATTTATTAAATCTAAACTTTCCAGATCAAACGCTGTAGAAAGAAATTCAATATTTTTGCTGGTGCAGTAATTTTTTAAATCTAATAGTTCTTCAGATGTAAGTTCAAGTTTGCTCAACATTTCAAGCTGAGAATCTTCATTATTGGTATTTATACTTTGATATTCTGCTTTTTTTGTATCTTTTATTACTAGATTATTTGACTTGAATGACTGAAATTTTACAATATCTGCTCCACAGTTTTTAGCAACATCTACTAATTCTTTAGCCCGAATTAGACTCCCATTATGATTAACACCAGCTTCAGCAATAATTAAAACCAATATAAAAAAGATATTTACTTAATCTTAAACCTATTTACCTTTATTTAATCATCTTTTTTTTATTACTCATAAATCTTCAATCGAGAATCTTCTTATGTAAAGTATTAGATGCCAGATCTTTCATTACTATTTGACCTGCAGATACTAAAACATTATCTCCTATGGTAATTCCCTCTTTGACAACACAACCGCTACCAATAAAAGATTGATTTCCTATAGAGACTCCTCCATTAAGTATTACACCAGTTGAAATATGGCAGTGATTGCCAATTGTCACATCATGTTCAACTAAACAATTAGTATTTAAAATGCAATTCATTCCAATCTTTGCATCACTATTAATAATTGCATTATGCATAGTTATTGTCCCTTCCCCTAATAAGGCTGTTCTTGAGACTAAAGAATTTTTTGATCTAACTGTTGCTAACTTAATTTTATTCTTTCTAAGTAAATCAAATAATAAAACTCTTTTAATTGCACTCTTAATTTGACCAACCGCAATTAATCCAAAATCATCTTTATCAAAAGAACTTGATATGGCTGCATCATTTCCAAGAATCTTGTAATTCATAAATCTCTCTGAAAAATTTTTGTCTTTGGTAATAATGCCTTTAATCTGAAATTCATCTGAATTTTCAATAACATCTATACAAGATTTACAGTGGCCGCCATTGCCTAACAAAATAATTGATTTCATAGTAAAAAGGCGCTACTAGGTATATTAATTATTCTTTTTGATAATGACTTTGATACTGGTAAAGGTGATCTTGGACAGTCAATATACATTTCCAATTCATGTATTAGATCCCAAGCAGGTCTTGTCATAATGTTATTTCTATTTGTATTTTCTAAAATCATTTCAAACTCATTCTCATAACCATTTTCAAGAATAATTGTTTGAAGCCAATAATTACTTTTTGAGTTTTTAGGTTCTTTAAATAACTTTATTCCCTCTATGGAATCTAAAACTTCCCTATATTTGTTAAAAAGATCTCTTTTTGACTTTAAGAATTTTTCTATTTTTTCAAATTGAGCACATCCTAAAGCAGCATTTATATTGGGCAATCGATAGTTGAAACCTATTTCATTATGAATATAACGCCATTTATGAGGCACCTTAGCTGTAGTAGAAATATGTTTTGCTTTTTTAGCTAATGAACTATCATTAGTTATTAATGCACCTCCACCTCCAGTAGTAATAATTTTATTTCCGTTAAAACTTAATATGCCTATCTTACCAAATGTTCCAGTATGTTTTTTGTTGTAAAAACTCCCTAGAGATTCAGCTGCATCCTCTACAAGATTTAAATTGTATTCTTTTGATATTTTTAGTAATTGGTCTATTTTAGCTGGATGACCATAAGTATGCATTGGAATGATTGCAGAAATTAGTCTTCCTGTTTTTTTATTAATGGTTTTATTACCCTTTTTAATTGATATTTCATCTAACCAATTAGATAATGCTAAAGGATCAATCCCAAGAGTTTTCTCTTCACAATCAACGAAATGAGGCTTAGCGCCGAGATAACTAATTGCGTTAACAGTTCCAATGAAAGTAAGAGATGGACAAATAACTTCATGATTTCTATCAACACCAACTAATTTAAGAGCAAGATGTAAGGCTGAGGTACCATTTACAACTGCTATAGCGTATTTTGCTCCTGTAAAATCAGAAATATTTTTTTCAAAGATATTTACATACTTGCCAACAGTTGAGACATAGGAAGAATCTATACATTTCTGCAAATTTTTGATTTCAACTTCATCAAACCTTGGTTCATGCAAGGGCAAGTTATTTTTTCCTGCTACTGTCCTTATACCATTGATTATCTTATTGCTTAGATTATTCATAAATCATGAAAAACAGAGTTACTTAATCAAGATCAGATTAGTAAAATTATAAAGTTGAACCAATCCTACAATACATAATAATTTAAATTTTTCTTTAAATCTTAGAAGATTAATATGCATGAAAAAAAAATTGGATAATCTATTTTCCAACCTATATAATGCGTTTTCTTTAGTTTTTAAATTAAAAAATTTTTAAATATAAAACATACTTCATGAGATAATAAAATCAAATAATTTTAAAATTCATTATTAGTTATATGAAAGATTCCAAGAGAATACTAATAATTGGATTTGGTAGTATCGCTAGAAAACACGCAAGAATTTTAAATCAAAATTGGCCAGGTTTTGAAATTGGAATATATAAAAAAGGAATTTTTTTTAAATCCGATGAATTAAATTTATGTAAGAGGAAATTTACTACTTATCAAGAATGTATAGAGTGGCGACCAAATTACGTGATAATTGCAAGTCCATGCTCTTTTCATCTTAACCAAGCATTATTTTTTGCCAAGCAGGGCATTCCCACTTTTATAGAGAAGCCTATAGGAAAAGGAAATGAGTCAAAAAGCTCTTGGGATGAACTTTTCGCATATTCCAAAACTGTACCTATTATGGTCGGTTATGTATTTAGACATGATGAATGTCTTAAAGAGTTAGAGAACATTTTAAGTTTAAATAGTTATGGGGAAATAATTGATATAGAGAGTTATTGCGGTTCATGGTTGCCAGATTGGAGACCAAATTCAGACTATAAAAAAACAGTTTCTGCTCAAAATAAATTCGGTGGAGGAGTACTTTTAGAACTTAGCCATGAAATTGACTTGATAAACTATCTTTTTGGTCCAATTGAAATCAAATACGCCTCATCAATGAATACTAATTCACTAGAAATAGATGTAGAGGATATAGCTTTGATTCAGGCAGAATGTTTATCATGCAAATTTCTCACTATGAAACTTAACTTCTGTACTAAGCCGCAAGAAAGATATATTAAAATAAGATTTTCCAATGCCAATATTACCTGGGATTTAAATAATCAAATCATCAGAATTAAAGAACCAGAATGTAAAGAATCGATTTTATATAAATCAGAAAATGATTTAGATTACAAATATGTAAAACAATTTGAAAATTTCTTCAAGTTTGCAGAAAATATAGAATCTTCTCGATGCAGTGTATATGATGCATTTGAATCACTTAATTTAATTTGTTGCGCAAAAAAAATGTCATCTAAAAATTAATGAAAAAAACAATTGCATTTATATTTGCCAGAGGAGGTTCTAAGGGATTACCTCAAAAAAATCAATTATTATTATCAGATCATCCTTTGATAGCTTATTCAATTTACATTGCAAAAATAAATAAATTCATTGATGAGGTTTATGTTTCAACAGATTCCAAGGAAATTGAAAAAATAGCAATTGATTATGGTTCAAAAGTTATAATAAGGCCTTTAGAACTTGCTCGAGATAACGCGCCAGAGTTTTTATCTTGGAAACATGCTGTAAATACTTTATTTAATAAAGGATTATATTTTGATAAGTTTATAAGTTTACCTCCAACTTCTCCTCTTAGATCCTTAAAGGATACAGAAATTTGTCTAGATAAATTAAATTCCAAAAATGAGATAGTTATTACTGTTACTCCTTCACAAAGAAATCCTTGGTTTAATATGGTTAAGTTAGATAATGAGGGTTTTGCTTCAAGATTAATAACTGGGAAAACAATAAATAGAAGACAAGATGCTCCAAAAAGCTTTGATATAACTACCATTGCTTACACAACTAGCACAGATTTCATTTTAAATTCTTCATCAATTTGGGAAGGTAATGTTAAAGGGGTAATCATTCCCAAAGAAAGAGCTTTAGATATCGATGATAAATATGATTTTACAGTTGCTGAACATTTAATAAAAAAAAGAAAAGATTTGATTTTTGATAAAAATTCTTTAAGATAGTTTATTATGTGACTTTTAAAGTAAATTAATGACATTAAAAGTAGAAGAAATGTTAGATATAAAGGGAAAAACTTGTCTAATTACAGGCGCTTCTGGGCATGTAGGACAAGCATTAACTTTTGCTTTTGCAGAAATGGATTGCAATCTAATACTTCTTGACCATCCAAATTCAGATCTAATTAAATTTAAAAATAAATTAAACGAAAAATTTAAAAATAAAGTATCTTCAATTTTTTGTGATTTAGAATCTCCAGAGGATATTGCAAAAATAGGACCTTTTATTGAGGACCGTTTTAATTGTCTAGATATATTAATTAACAATGCTGCTTTTGTAGGATCATCAAATTTAGATGGATGGGCAACTTCTCTAGAAAATCAATCTTTAGATACTTGGAGGAGAGCAATTGAAGTTAACCTTTCAGCTTCTTTTCAGATAATACAAAAGAATAAAAAATTATTAGAGAAATCATCTAACGCATCAATTATTAATGTGGGGTCAATTTATGGAATATATGGGCCAGATTTATCTATATATGAAAATACTAAATTGAATAATCCAGCTGCTTACTCAGTAAGCAAAGCGGGTCTTTTGCAACTAACAAGATGGATGTCAACAGTTTTAGCTCCAAAAATAAGAGTAAATTCAATTTCTCCAGGTGGTATTTTCAGAGACCAACCTGAAGAATTTGTAAAACGTTATATTGAAAAAACACCCTTAAAAAGAATGGGATCAGAGAGTGATATTGTAGGTGCAGCTATTTATCTTTCAACAAATTTATCCTCCTGGGTTACTGGGCAGAATATAATTGTTGATGGTGGATGGGGGGTTTGGTGAAATTTCAAAATTATTTTTATTTTTGAAAATTAATTTTATTAAATAAAGTTTTATATTAATCAATTAGAAATCTGATTAACTTAGTTGAGAAAATTTCTTTGCAATGTACTAATAAACTTGCAAAATGATAATATTAATGAAGTTAAAAAGATAAATTAATTAAAAATATTTTAGAAACTATTTATGAAAGTTTTAGTAACTGGCGCTGATGGATTTATTGGCTCACATTTAGTGGAAAAGCTAATTCAAAATGATTATAAAGTAAAAGCTTTTTGTATTTATAATTCATATGGAAGTAAAGGTTGGTTAGATACTTTACCTGCAAAAATTATCGAAAAGATAGATTTTTTTTTAGGAGATATAAGAGATACTAATTGCGTTAAAGAAGCCATGAAAGATTGTACTCATGTATTTCACCTAGCGGCTTTGATTGCAATTCCTTATAGTTATATTGCTCCTGCTAGTTATATCGATACTAATGTGCATGGGACATTAAATATATTGCAAGCCGCAAAAGATTTAAATATAAAGCAAGTAATTCATACATCTACCTCTGAAACTTATGGAACAGCGCAATTTGTTCCGATTAATGAAAGCCACCCACTTGTTGGTCAATCTCCATATTCAGCAAGTAAAATAGCGGCAGATCAAATTGCAACAAGTTTTTGGAAAAGTTTTAATACTCCAGTTACAATTTTAAGACCATTTAATACTTATGGACCTAGACAAAGTAATAGAGCTGTAATTCCAACAATCATCACGCAAATCGCAAGTGGTAAAAAAGAAATAAAATTAGGAAAGATATCACCCACTAGGGACTTTAATTTCGTCAGCGATACTTGTTCGGCATTTGTTAAACTTCTAAATAACGAAATAGTTATTGGAAAAATAATAAATTCAGCAAGTAATTTTGAAATTTCTATAGAAGAAACAGCTTTACTCATTGCAAAAATAATGAATGTAGAAATAACTATTAAAAGTGAAGAAAATCGTTTAAGGCCAAAAAATTCAGAAGTTGAGAGATTATTTGGTGATAATTCATTACTAAAAAAATTAACTAACTGGGAACCAGAATTTGGAGATCTTAATGGTTTTGAGAAAGGATTGAGAATTACTATCGATTGGTTTACTGACCCTTCTAACTTGGAAAGATATAATTCCAAAAATTCATATCAGATTTAGTTAATGTTGGCATATGAAATATTTTATAAACTTCCATAAAATCACTCTAAATTAATATGATAAAAAAGATTTGTAAAAATAATAAGCTCAACAACCAAAATATTCCAGTAATTTATTCCTGCTATAATCTTAATCTAATAATTAAATTAATAATTGAATTTTTTAAAAATGAAAAAAGTTTAAAAAATATTTTAGGAACTAAAAGATTTGATTTTCATTGTGAAAAAAAATATCCCGATATCTCAATTGCAGAAATTGAAGATTTTGAATATCTCGCATTTCATTTTATATTGGTTGCGAAAAGATATTATAGGAAAATCCTTAAATTAAAAACTAATGATATCTTTGGTATCCCAGATGAGGCTCAAAATTGTATTAACATTAGATATTTAATATCATTAGTTGAAATCAACTTAAAATCTATACCTAAAAGTAATTTTATTTTTCACTGTTGTTCTAGCGGTAATAAAATTGTTGATGAATTATTCAAAAGATATTATTTAAGAAAATACTTAATTAAAATTAAGATTAATAAAATCTCTGTTATTATAAAACCCTCAAAAGATTTAGATTTTGATTGGAAAAGTTTATCAATTGATAAAAGCTCTTTTACCAAACCATTCCTTAAAACAAAAAAATTTAATACATTTAATAATTCTAATAAAGGATTTATTCATCATAAAAATCTTAAAAAATCACAAGCATATTTTAAATTAACAAAAGATTTATCTATCTCAAATGAATTCGTAAGTTTAGATTATTTATCGATGTATATTTATGGTAATCGAAACAAGCTTAATCTAATTTCTAATGTACTTATTTTTAGTATAAATATTTTTAAAAATAATATTTTTAAAATTATTAAACATAATCTTTTGAGTGAAATTTTAGAAATTATTTCTTGTAAAATTTATTATTTTTGTTGCGTCAATACAATAAATTCATTGAAACTAAAATATATAGTTTGTTCTTATATTTCATTCAAGCATGAAAATATACTATTTCAAGCATGTAGAGATACTAATGTACTTTCAATTTTCTATGATTTTTCTATGGGTTTTCCTGTTAATAAAAATTACCCTGGCAATTCTCAAATTGACCTTATAAGAAATCCAAATTATCTTATTACATTCGGTTCACAAAGATGCGAACAATATAAAGCAGTAAAAAGATTAAAAAGTGAAAATGTGGAAATCAAAAATGCTTTATGTCCACAAATCGAATTCGCAAGAGAACAAAGCAAAAATAAAAAAAATTCAACTAATAAATTAGATCTTAAAAAATATAAATCTTCAAGATTAAAAATATCAATTTTCGATAGCTTATATGGCTTCAATTATCATATAAAAGAGGAAGATGTAATTTCTTGCTTATATTCTCTCAAAATATCAAAGCTTGAAAAAATAGTATTAGTGCACAATAAAAGAGATGGCTTTTTAAACCAACATATTCAGAATTCAAATTTAATTTATATCTCACAAGAAAAAGCTAATTTTTCAAATTCTTATTACTCTGATTTTATTATATCTCTAGGCTTTCAAGGGGCAGCAATAAAAGCAGCATTTTCTTTTAATAAACCAATTATCTTTTTTAGTGAAAATAAAAAATTCTTTAATGATTCATATTTTTTCTTTAATAAGAAAAAAAATGATAAAATTTTATCAATTATAAAAAAATTAACTTTCAATGGTGAAAAATTAATTAAGTCTATTTCAATTCAATCAAGTTATAATAAATTTAATAGTAAAATTTCACGTAATTCAAAAGAACTTTTTAGCGAACTTAGTTTGTATAATATTGATTCAGCTTCCTCAGTAATAAATAAAATAATAAATAACAAATAATCTATGCAAAAACAAAAATTTATTACATTTTTAATGTGTCCAACTTAGGACTTACAAAGTTATTTTTATTATTCCCACTCATCTTTTGCCTTATTAAGACTATCAATGCGGCCAATATCCAGCCAATACTCATGTATTGGGTAAACTACTTTTTTATAATTATCCCCTAATCGCTCATTTAAGAGATCGGGCATGTCTAGGTATTCTTCGTTATTTAATTTTTTCATAATTGATGGATTAATTATATAAATGCCAGCATTTATAAAGTTTTTAAAAGTAGGTTTTTCAACTATAGATTTAAAATTTATACCCTCTACCTCTACAACTCCATATGGACTCGTGTAATAGTGTTCACTTCCTGCAACCGTAATATCGGCACAATTTTTTTCATGAAATTCAAGAAACTGAGGAATATTGATTTTAGTTAAAATATCACCATTCATTATTAATAATGGATGACTAATTGTTTTAGGTAATAAGCTTAAGGCACCAGCAGTGCCCATAGGTTTCTCTTCATGTAAGTAAGATATAGAAATATCCCATTTTTCTCCATTGCCAAAGTAATTTATAATTTGATCAGATAAATAATGAACTGAAATATAAAAGTTTCTTAAACCTACTTTTATACATTTCTCTAATATAATTTCTAGTAAAGGCTTTCCATTAATTTTAATTAAGGGTTTTGGACAGTTTTCAGTTAAAGGCATTAATCTTTTACCTCTGCCTCCTGCCATTAAAAGCACAGAATTTGGATATTTTTTTGAATCTTTTTCAAAAGAATAATTATCCAAGACATGTAGACCTAAAAGTTTATCTTCCACATCAGTAACAGGTATATGCAAAATTGAATTTTTCTGCATTATTTCCTTAACCTCTTTATAGGTAACTTGCATAGAAACCTTTATATAATTTCTTGACATAACTTTATCAATTTTGCAATTTAAACTAAGTCCTTTTAATAAGGCTCTTCTAATATCACCATCATAGATTGTACCTTTAAGAATATTATCTTGATTAATTACCAATACTATTTTTAAATTACTTTTTTCTAGTATCTCTACTGCCTCCTTAATAGTCGCATTTTGGAGTATTTTGACACTACAACATTCTTTATCCGAAAGAAACACCAGATTATTATTCAGTAGTAAACATTCTAAGTTATTTAATAAGCTAATTATTAAATAATAATCATTTTTGAAATATTGCGGGCTTGCAAAATCATTAATTTATGTGTAAAAAAAATAATTTAAAAAAGGTTAAAATTTAAATTATCTATCAACTTAATATAGAATAAGTTAAGTAATATTAGGTAATAAGGCAGAATAAATAATTCTAAATTATTAACACATGATATGAATTATAAAGAAGAAAATAAAAAATCTTTAAAGATTCTTGATTGTACCCTCAGAGATGGAGGTTATTACAATAATTGGGATTTTGATATTGATCTTATTAGAGAACATATTGATGTAATCAGAAGCTGTAATATCGATATATTAGAATTAGGCTTTAGATCTTTAATTAATGACCAATATAAAGGTCCCTTAGCATTTACAAGAGATGATTTTTTAGAGAAATTTGATAGCAAAAATTTAAAAATAGCTGTTATGGTAAATATAAAAGAATTTGAAAACCATAATGAAATCAAAAATAAAATAAATAGATTATTTCCTTTTGAAAGCAACAACTCAAAAGTTGATATCATAAGGCTTGCATGTACTTACGAAGAAATTGATATAGCAAAAGTTGTTTACCAATTACTTAAAGAAAAAGGTTTTGAAATTTGCATAAATATTATGCATGGAGCTTTTTTAGATTTTAAAAATCTTAGAAATATAGCTAATAGTATAAAAAAACTATCTTTATCTGCTATTTATTTGGCAGATAGTACTGGAAGTATGGACTCAATTGAATATAATAGTAAATTAAAAATTTTAGCTCAAGAAACAAATTTTGATATTGGAATTCACGCACATAATAATCTTGGTAAAGCACCTGATAATACCTTAAGTTCAATTAGCATGGGAAGCACTTGGCTAGACGCGACAATATTAGGGATGGGTCGTGGCCCAGGCAACACAGACATTGAGGAGCTTTTAATTTCTCTAACCCCAAAATATAGGGAAAAAATAAATATAATTCCATTAATAAACCATTCAAAGAAATGGTTCGAAAAATTAAAAGAGAAACATAAATGGGGTAAAAATAGATTTTATTTCTTATCTGCAAAATATAAAATTCACCCCTCATTTATACAAACAATGCTTACTGATTCTCGATATAGCACAGCAGAAATAATAGGAGCAATTGATTACTTAAAGAATGACAAATCTAGAACATTTAATTCTCATAAATTATTAAAAGCTAGGACTTTTTTTGAGGGTAAACCAAGAGGTCAAGATGCTCCAAAAAATAAAATCAAACAAGAAAAAATTTTATTGCTCGGGAATAGTGAAGGAATTTTAAACTTTAAAGATAAATTAGAGGAATTTATATCCAATGAAAATTTATATGTAATTGGAATAAATTCTAAGTCCTATATAAACCAAGAATTAATTGATGCGAGAGTATTTGCACATCCAATGAGATTACTTGCAGATAACATCTCATTTGAATTTTTAAATCAATTAATAATAACTCCTTATTCTATGCTTCCAGAAAAAATAAAACTTAAACTAAAAAATAATAGAGTATTAGATTATGGTTTGGAAATTGAGCGAAGCACTATGGAATCATTAAAAAATTACTGTACTATTCCTTCCCCAATTGCATTAGCTTATGCCTTAGCTACATTAGGAGCGACTGATGTAAATAATATTATACTTGCCGGATTTGATGGTTATCCAAAAGGAGATATAAGAAATCAAGAGGTAGAAAGTATTTTTGCTATATTCAAAAAAAAGTATGAAAAAATTAATATTTACTCCATTACTCCAACTAATTATTTTAATGTCAGTTCAAAAAGTATTTATGGTTTTAATTTATGAAAAGTTGCGTTGTAATTCCAGCACGATATAAATCATCTAGATTTCCCGGGAAACCTCTTGCGAAAATAATAGGAAAAGAAATGATACTTCATGTAGCTGAAGCCGCAGAAAAGGCAATTAATAGAAATGACATTTTTATCCTTACGGATGATGAAAGAATAAGAGATATAGTTAAAAAGAATAATTTTAATTGCTTGATTACAAGCAAGAATGCAAGAACTGGAACAGATAGAATTGCCGAAGTTATTAACGATTTAAATTATGATTACTTCATCAATGTTCAAGGGGATGAACCTCTTGTTAATCCATTAGATATAACTAAATGCATAGAACTCAAGATTAAAAATCCATCCATAGTAGTAAATGGATTTGCTCCAATAAATAATTGGGAAGATTTTTATTCAATAAATATACCTAAAGTTATTATTGATAAGCAAAATTATTTAATTTACATGTCAAGGAACCAAATCCCTGGATTCAAATCTATAGATAAAAGTTTATCTGGATTAAAGCGACAAGTCTGCATTTATGGATATAACAAGAATGATTTAAATTTTATAAAAAAAAACCAAAACAAGGGTTTCCTCGAGGAAAGAGAGGATATAGAAATCTTAAGATTCATTGAGAATGGTAGAAAAGTTCTTATGTTCGAATGTGACTCAAGTTCAATTTCAGTTGACGTTCCAGATGACATAGAAAAAATCATTGGAGCTTTTAATGGCTAAATTGAAAAATTTGCAATCATACAAAAACCTAATTTTTGACTGTGACGGAATAATCCTTAACTCAAATAAAATTAAAACTGAAGCTTTTAAAGAGGTTGTTTATCATTATGGAAATGAGGCGGCTGAAGAATTAGTCCAATTCCACATAATGAATGGAGGAATATCTAGATATGAAAAATTTAATTATTTTTTTGAAACTATTTCATCAAATCATAATTTAGATAAAAATTGTATTAATGTAGAACAATTACTAGAAAATTATGGCTCAATAGTTCGGAAAAAACTGGAATCATGCGAAATATCTATAGAAATAATGCAATATAGAAAATACTCTGATGGAGTTTGGTATGTAGTAAGTGGTTCAGACCAAAATGAACTAATAAATATCTTTAAAAAAAAACAATTACATAAAAGTTTTAATGGAGGTATTTATGGAAGTCCATTATCTAAAGATGAAATATTTAAAAATATTTTCAAAGATAAAATCGATGAAATATCTAATTCTATTTATATAGGAGATAGTAGATATGATTATTTATCAGCAAAAAAAATAGGAATAGATTTTGTTTTTTTATCTAGATGGTCTGAATTTAGAGATATTGAAAACTATGCTAAAAATAATAATGTCTTTTGTTTTAAAGACTTTAAGGACATCATTGATAGCCAAATCTAGAAATATTTCTTAAGTGTTAATAGCGGAAACTAAAATTTAATAATATTAATTTTAATAAGATTATAAATTATTATGTATTATTTCAAATTTTATAAAAAAATTGAAATTTAAATTTCATTAAACAATAATCTTTATATTTCTTTTAAATATTTGATTATATAAATTAAAAATAGTAAATTAATAAAAACAAAAAATCAAAGCTATAAATTGCTTTAAAAGAATACTATGAATAAAAAAGTAATTCTTCTTTATCCTTATTTTAATGGCACTAGTGGAGCTTTTAATAGATACTTATTATTAAAAGATTTAATTAAAAAAATTAACATCCCTGTGAAATTAATATTAATTAAAGAGAAAAAACATAATTCAATATTTTTAAAAACATTTTTTAGACTCATAAAATTTTTAAAAGTGGAGCTCTTAATTTTTTACTACTCTATCTTAAAAAATTATTTTTTCATAACAGATTTTAATCCTTCAATTTTAGCCTTGTTTTCGAGTAGAATTTTTATTCAAATTCATGATTTATCTTGGAAAAAAAAAGAATTTGCAAGGCATAATTCATTTTCTTATTTTATTTTTTTATACTTTATAAGAAATTATTCAAATATATTAACAGTAAGTAAAACTTCAAAGCTAGCAATAGAAAAATTCTCAGGAAGAAAAAAAGAAGTTTCATATTTATATAATTCTGTTAACAGAGACTTCATTAGAAAATCAAATAAAATTGCTAATAATGAACTTAAAAAAAATGATTTTATTTATAAGGCTTTGAATTTAGATTTACCTAACATAATATATATAGCCACATTAACTCCACGAAAGTGTCATTTAGATTTATTAGAAGCCTTATCGACAACTGAAAATTTATTTAATGTTAATTTAGTAGGATATCCAACCAGCAAGAAAATAAGAAAGTTAATTGAAGCCAATAAGACAATCAATGGTAATAGAATTAGATCCAATATTAATTATTTCCCAAAACTTAGCCAAAAAGATCTTTGTAATCTTTTACTCTACTCTTCAGCTTATATTTCTACATCAAAAAATGAAGGATTTGGTATACCCGTTTTAGAAGCAGACCTTTACGAAATTCCCTTGATAGTAAGAGATATTGATATAAATAGGGAGTTATTCCCAAATTCTAAATTTTTTCAATCTAACAATGAACTTTCTAAATTTTTAGATGAAATAAAACCTTTAAATAGTATTGAGATAAAAAAAAGAAAAGAATCTCTATCAAAAATTAATGAAGAAAACTTAATGCCTATATTTAATTATTCAACATTGAGTAACAATTTGCAAAATTTATTTGAATCCAATTAAATTCTAATAAAAAGATAATTCTCATAATATAAAAATTTGTTTAATTATTTAAAATAAGAATTCATTTCTAATAAAATTTTCTCCCAAGTATAATTTTTTTTAACGTAGGATTGTGCGTTCTTACCTGTAATTAATATTTCTTCTGGATTTTTTAATAAAAAATTAAGTCTTTTTGATATCGAGTTTGAATTAGGTTCACATATAAAGCCTGCATTGTTAATTGAGAAATCAGATAGTCCGCATGATTTTGTAGCAATAAAAGGTGTACCTAAAATTGAAGTCTCAAGAGCAACCATTGACATGGCTTCTCTTCTTGAAGGAATAACTGTTAAGAGGGCATTTTTCATACAAAAGTTTCTTACTTTTGGTGTAACTGAACCTAAAAAAATTACATTAATATTTGGAAAATTTCTTAATTTCTTTAATATTTCTCCTTTCATATTTTCATCAGGACCAGCATAAACTAAAGCATACTTATCTATATTATTTATTTTCAAAAATGCATCAAAAAGAATATCAGGTCCTTTAACATAACTAAGCCTTCCAACGAATAAAATAAACTTTTTTGGTTTAATTAAATTTTCTAATTTTTTTTTAGTTCTTCTATCTATTTGAAAATTAGTTTCAGATTTTTCCCATATTCCATTTGGTATAACTTTAATTTTTAACTTTTTTTTTGAAAGAAGTTTTATTTCTGATTTTTCTTTTTTAGTTACTGCAAATATATATTTTGCATTATTTAAAAGAAATTTTAAAAAAATAAAGTTGTATAACTTTTTTATTAGTATATTTCTTCCTATAGGTTTTAATGCACCGCAGGGAGAATATATATATGGTGTTTTAGAAACTAAACAAAATATTACGCTAATAATATTCAACCCCGACCAATGATCAATTATATGAACCAAGTTATAACCTTTTAATAATCTAAAGAATCTTAATAAAGGATAGATAGGTATTGCATATCTGCTTGAAAGAGAATTAATTCCTATAATTTCTTTTTTGTCAGGCTCTTTTTGAATAGGATTTCTACTTCTCTTGATTGTTACTACTTTACATTCACATCCCAAATCAGTAAGTCCTTTTTTAATATCTTTTGTCCTTTGAGAAGTACCTGCAGAAATATATTCTGAATAAAAATTAGAAATTAATAGAATTTTTCTCATAATATTTATTTATTATTTTTTTAAAACATAATCAATATGTTCTAAAAAGTCATTCTTAAAATTAAAATAATTGTGTGGATCAATGATCGGATTTTTAGATATGAATCTCGATTTAATTGAAACTTGATTTGATCTGAAAATCATATAAAAAAAAGAAAAAAGTAACCATAATGGTAAATAAAAATTAAAATTGTTAGCTTTTATTTTTGGATATAGTTTTGAATCAATTACTTTTAAAATTTCAAAAAAACTATTCAAACTTTCATTATCTTGGGAAACTATATAAATACCTTCAGTTATTTTTCCTTCAATTATTTTAATTATATTTTGGATTAAAAAATTTGATGAAACGAAATGGGATAATCTTTTCTTGTAGAATGATTTTAAAAAATACTTCTTAATAAGAGAACTAGACTTATAATTATTAATAAATTTTTTTGCATTCAAGCTTTTATCTCCTACAATTTCTGTTGGTCTTAAGATATAAAATCTAATATCAAAATATTCAGCAATTTTCTTAATTTCAATTTCATCTTT
>PBFJ01000040.1 GCA_002718715.1 bacterium | reverse complement strand
GTTTTCAAAAAATATTACATCTTCTACAATAAAATCATTATTTATTAATGTTCCATAAAATATAGAATTATTAAAAATTTTTTCATCTACTGAAACATATTTTATTTCACAATCTACAATTTCTCTATTTTTTATTTGAAGGAAATAACAAACTTGTGGTTCATCATTTTTAAACCATATAAAATATTTTATACCCTTTGGTATAAATATGTAATAATCCTGATAATCTTGAATATAATTTGTCTGTTTACATCTTTTTAATTCAACATTATTTGGAAATAAGTTTATAATTTCATTTTTTTCATTAATGTTTAACATTATATTAATTATTAATTATTTGTTTAAATCATTTAACATTTTATTTAGTGACGATTTTATATCATTTAATTCTTCCATAGAAGATAATGAATTATTTCTTTTAATTATATTTCCCTTTTCATCATAATTATTTTTAGTTTCTTCGTTATCTTCGTTATTATTTGTAGTACTTTCAATATCTTTGTTTTCTTCATTATGTTCAGTATCTTTTTGATTATTATTATTTTTTTTCTCAAGTTCAATATTATTTTTATTCTCGTTATTATTTGTTTTTTCATCATTATTTGAAAAATTATTTTCAAGAAACGTTTTTTTATTTAATATATGAATTGTATATACATCATATACGTAGTATCCTATATTTATAATTATTATACATAAGATAGCTACAGATATACATTCTATTAATAAATTAAACATATTTATAATTAGATAAATACATTTTCTTTATATTATAATATAAATTATTCAATTATTTCTGATATAACTCGCATATTGTATTCTAAATTTTTATTTAATAATTGAAAATAATATGACTCATTAATTATTTTATTATTATATGATTCTTTTTCAAGTATCATATTTATACATTCATTAATATAATATATATTTTGTTCAAGTTTAACTTCATAACATTCATTTGGTAAATTATATATATTTTCATTTTCTTTATAATAACTACAGTCTATAAGTAAATTATTTCCTATTTGTTTTTTACTTAATATTTTATTTAAAATATTAACTAAGTTATCATCTTCAAATAATTTCATTTTTTTCAAAACATTATTATTATTTTTTATTAATCCTTTAGTTGTATAATATATATTTTGATAATTATAATTATTATGAATATTATTATTATCAAGATATTTTATTACACGTTTATAATATTCATCATTATTAATATAAATTTTAATTTTGTTATTATTCATTTTTAAGATCTATATTATATTTATTCTTTTTTTTAAATAATATTATTAAGTTATGAAATTAATTTAAAAAAAAATATGTAATCATTAATAAGATGGTTTTTTGTGTCATTGTAAATAAAAATACTGATTTAATTTGTAAAAAAATTAAAAATTTTGATAAAAAATATACTTTATGTAATTATAAAAATGATAAAGATTTCGAACAATTACATACATATAAAGATATAAATGGTTATAAAAAATATAAAGTTGAATTATATGGAAAAAAAAAAGGTAGAGCAAATAGTGAAAATAAATATGAATTTGCACCACCAATTGACAATGAACTTTATTTTGGAAATATATTATTATTAATGAAAAATAAAGAAACAGATGAATATGAAGATTTAACAAAAGAAGTGTGGGAAAAAATGTATGAAAAATTATTTGGCGGTTTCGAAGATATTGGTGGTTTAAGTATAAATCAAAATGGAGAATATGTAGATGACGAAGAAAGAAGTGTTGATAGTGAATCTTATGATGAAGAAGATTATACACAACAAGGATATTTAAAAGATGATTTTGTTATTGAAGATGATGAATTAGTTGAAGAAGAATATTTATATAATGATGATATATCATATAAGATTGAAGATGAAACTGATTCATCATTTTATGATAGTGATTGATTTATATTATCGAAATCATTTAATAAATATAATAAAATACATAAACTAGCTGCAAAATGCCATCCAAATCTATAAAAATTATTTATTGTCCATAAATGTGATTTAAAAAAGAAATATAATGATAATGATAATGGAAAAATATAATATGGATTTATAATAATTAAAAAAACAAAAGATAAACCTACAATAATTTTTTTTGGTAATCTATTTTGATAAAAATATTCTATGAATATTATTGGTATTGATAATAATATACTTATTAATACAGGATTATAATTAATATAATGAAGTGCCATATAACTTGTTATTGATACGATTATTCCACTATCTAATGAATGAATTAATTTTGTTAAATAACTTCTATATTGGTGACGTATACTGTGATGTATAGATGATACTAAAACTAATATAATAATTAATACATCAATATATGTATCACCAGGACAAAACAGATTAATTAAAAAAGTGGATGATGATAATGAATTTATATAATTACCATTCAATAAATATATAATTTTTTTAATTAATAATAAATAAAAAAAAATAAATATGTACATTATTTATTTATTATTTTTATCTTTAAAATATAATAAAAAAATTGATTTATAAATATACTGTTAATTTATTTAATATTAAAATGTCGAATTACTTTAAAGAAATTCTAGAACCTCACGCTTTTAGAAATAATATTAAAAATGAAATAAAAAAAAAAGTAAAAGATAGAGAAAATATAGCAACAAATATAGAAAAAGCAATTTATAATTATAGTATACAACAAGCTACAAAAAAACAAATTATTAAAAAATGGAGTAATCCATATTTTGTTATGATTTATTTAAGTAAACTTAAACAAATATTATTTAATTTAAATTATAGACCACTTGTTGGAAAAATAATTAATAAAAAATTAAAAGAACAAGACATTGTATTTATGAATTATGAAGAATTGCAACCAAAAAAATGGAAAGAATTAATAGATGAAAAAAATACTCGTCTAGAAAATAGATATTTTCCAAAAATCGAAGCTTCTACAGATAATTTTACTTGTAGAAAGTGTAAATCAAATAAATGTACATATTATCAATTACAAACTAGATCTGCGGATGAACCTATGACTACTTTTGTAACTTGCATTGATTGTGGAAATCGATGGAAATGTTAAATTAAAAATATATATAAAAATAAAATATTATATAATATAATGAATCCAGAATCAGGAACTAATTTTCAAGATTGGGAACCAGTCGTTTTAAAAAAAAGAACAATTCCAGTAAAAAATCAAAATACACCAAAAAAAGAAGATGATGATACGATAACTGTAAAAACAATAGGTCGTGAATTAAAAGTTGCATTACAACAAGCAAGATTAAATAAAAAAATGAGCCAAAAAGATGTTGCAACTAAAATGAATGTAAAACCTAATGATATTATGAATTATGAAAATGGTAAAGCTGTACCAAATAATGCATTTATAAGTAAACTAGAAAAATTATATGGAACTAAATTACCTAGAGCAACTGTGAAAAAATTAAAAAATGATAAATAATTTATATTAATTATAATTTATAATTTTTTAATTTTTTAATTTTTTAATTTTTAAATAATTTCAAGATCTTTTAAATTCCAATATTCGTTATGTTTACTTGTAATTGGTCTAGAAATAATAAATGGTAATCTTTTCATATTTAATTCTCTTTCTGCAATTAAATAATTATCAAGTACAATTTTAGTATTAAATATTTCTTGTAAATTTATAAATGGCTTAGAACCTTCATTTAATTGTTTAACACGTAAACCAAGTATTTTTGTTTTTTCATATTTTGTTAGAAATGGTATACTTTTATGTAAAGGATCATTTATTATACCATCACTATTTCTATTAATAAATGTTAATTTAAACATTTCATCAAAATTTTTGTGTATACATTCAGGGTGATATGAGTTTATATATGATTGTTTTAATGAATCATCTATTTTTTCAAAATTTTGTTCTTCAACAAATAATTCATCTTCAATATTATATGGGTTTGTTGATGATAATGTTGAAACTTTTTTTGTAGATGGTATATATTTTAGTTTTTTCTTTTTTTCAGGTTCAGTTGTTTCTTCTTCAATATTTTTTTCTTCATCACCTTCGCCTTCATCTTCTACATCGACTTCATCTTCTACATCACCTTCGCCTTCATCACCTTCATCTTCATCACCTTCGCCTTCATCACCTTCGCCTTCATCACCTTCACCTTCATCACCTTCACCTTCTACATCATCTTCATCGTCTGTGTCTTCATTATCAATTACTTGATTTTCAAGTTCATCATCACTTTCATTAGCTTCAGTTTCTTGAACTTCTTGTTCATTATCTGAATCTTCACTATTTATATCTAATACTTTTGTTGACATTTTATGTTTTCTTTACTAAAATAATTATATATTTTTATAATTCAATTTTTTATTTAAATCTTAATCATTAAATAAAAAATAAATATTTATAAAATATACTTTATTTTAAAATCAAATTATTATTATTATTATGCTTTCCAACTAAAATCACACAAACAACACATATACATATATGACATATTTTTATCATCATACCGTATATATAATACGTCTGGTTTGTCTGGATTATCTGATCTATTTGTAGAACATGATTCATTTGGACATTTAATACTTGTTAAATGTGGTAATGTTGGATCATATTTTGTATATTCATTAATTGATTTATTTTTAATTTTTGTTTCAGAATCATATTTGAATACTTTAAAATTATTTTGTGATAAATTATATTCTTCTTTACCACAATGTCTACAATAATAATATAATTTATCATCTTTTAAATTTCTTAAATAATACATATTATCGCATGTATCGCAAAATTTCATTTTATTTAATTATTATAATTGAATATATTTCTAAATTATAATTTATAATATTTGAAATCAATTTTTTATTCTATTTTAATTTCTGATATTTTTTTTATTAAATTTTTATAATCTATATTTGTAAACATATTATATATATTAACTGTATTCATTTTCTTAACATTTTCTTCTGATTTTTTAATACATCTTTGTATAATATCACTTTGTTTTTCTTTAAATTTCTCAATTATTATAGGATAAAATACTTTAAATTCATCTAAAATATTATTAGAATCAATATAAGATGCAATTGAATGATCTATATTTTTATAATAAATTATGTTATGATAGTCATTATAATCTTTATATGTTTTTTGTACACCAGGTTCATTTAAAAATGGTTCATTTGTAAATAATGTTACTAATGTCAATAATACAGTAGATAATGTTTGACAAGAACTCCATGATTCTCCTTTCCAAGTATTCAAAAGTGATAAACACACCTTACCATTTTTATATAAATTTGGATGAAACCTAGTTAAACCATCCTGAGTTCTAAAAATTACTTTTGGCGGTTCAAAAGGATAATTATTTGTAAAATTTATTTCAAAAAAATAATAACCATCTTCATATAAACTGTCACTAGGACCTATTATCATAATATATCCTTTTAAAATATTTTCTTCATCGTGATAATAATATATATTATTTTCATTTAATAATTTAGAATCAATATTTTTTAAATCTTGCAATATTCTTTTAATACATTTTTGATTTATAAAAGTTTCAGTCATTTTATACTATATTTACAAATAATTATTTTTATGTATTTTTTTATAAATAAAAAATTGATTTTAAAATATGTCTATAATTATAAATCAATATCGTTATTCTTGTTTGAATAATGTCTAATAAAGATGATAAATTAGATATATTTCTCAGAAAATTTATATGTAAAACTGGTCAACCTTTTACACACACAAGAATCGGTAGTAATACTCTAGGTGTTAGTGGTGGATCATATTTTATCCCTCAAGATAAATATAATGATTTTTATAAATTATATGTGAATAAAGTATTCATAAACGATAAGCAAGAATATTTGACTGAAAAACAACCTGAAAAAGGGCCATTATTAATTGATATTGACTTTCGTTATAATGAAGAAGTTGATGAAAGACAACATACTTCTGAAGATATTATAAATTTTCTACAAATAATAACGGAAAAACTAGAGAAAATTTACACAATAACAAATAACAAAGAAATTATGTTATATGTTTTTGAAAAAGATAATGTAAATTGTTTAGAAAATGTAACAAAGGATGGTATCCATATTATGACAAATATAAGTATGGATATTACAAGTAAAACATTATTAAGAAATATGCTAATTGAACAATTACCAAAAATTTGGAATAATATTCCTATTATTAATTCTTGGGATGATGTATTAGATAGTGCTGTTATGAAATGTAATAATAATTGGCAATTAATTGGTTCAAGAAAACCAGGTAATGAAGCATATAAATTAGTAAATTATTATAAGGCTAAGTATATTGATAATGTTGATGGTTGGGATTTTAATGAAGAAACTGAAACATTTGATTATAAAGAAAATTTCTTTCAATTATCGTGTAGAACAATGGAAACAATAGAATTTGATTTTAATCCTGATATTAAACCTCAATATGATATTATTTATAATTCTAAAAAAAATAAATCGTTTTCTAAAAAAATAAACAAAACTAAAAAAATAAAACGATTAGATGAAATCACTTGTGAAGATGATCTTGACATATTACTTGAAAATATTTTAGAAGATGAACATTTATCTAATGTTCATAAATTTACAATGTGTTTACCAGAGTCATATTATGGTCCAGGTAGTTATAGTAAATGGATTAGAGTAGGTTGGGCATTAAAGAATGAGAGTGAAAAATTAATTATTACGTGGTTAAAATTTAGTTTACAAAGTTTTGATACAGATTTTACTGATATTATGGATTTAATAGATAGATGGGAAAATTTTGAAAGATATAATTCAGATGGTTTAAGTGCAAAATCTATCCGATTTTGGGTAAAACAAGAAAATAAAGAAGAATATGATAAGATATATAAAGAATCAATTGATTATTATATTGAAAAAACTGCAATTCAAAATCAAGAATATGATTTAGCAGAGGTATTGTATGAATTATATAAAGATAAATATGTTTGTATAAGTCCAAGTCAAAATTTATGGATGGAATATCAGTCTCAAAGATGGATACCGTGTGATAAAGGTGTTAGTCTAAGATTAAAAATATCTGAAGTATTAAGCAATATGTACTTGGAAAAAGTAAAAGAATATGATAAAAAGATATTTGGTTTAAAGAATAATGAAAACTTAGTTCAACAAGCAGCAAATATAAGTAATCAAATTATGAATGGTGATGAAGAGAATAGTTCTGGTGATAATCCTATAATTACAAAATTAAAGAAAAAACGTGATATATTTAACGAAATTGGAATGAAAAAATTAAGAACAACTTCTTGGAAAAGTAATATTATGAAAGAAGCTGTAGATAAATTTTATGATAGAAATTTTATTAAAAAAATGGATCAAAATCCATACTTATTATGTTTTAAAAATTGCGTAATAGATTTTAAAAATGGAGAAATTAGAAATGGAAGACCTGATGATTATATCACAAAATGTACAAATACAAATTACTTGAAAGATAATGATTTAACAGACTCAAAATTAAAGAAAATAAAGGGAGAAATTAATACATTTATGGAACAATTATTCCCGAATGAAAATGTTAGAAAATATATGTGGGAACATCTTGCGTCATCTTTACTTGGAACAAATGAAAATCAAACATTTAACATATTTAATGGTTCTGGTGCAAATGGTAAATCAAAGTTAATTGAATTAATGTCTATGATTTTGGGTGATTATAAAGGAACTGTACCAATTTCACTTGTTACACAAAAGAGAAATGGTATTGGTGGAACATCATCTGAAATTGCACAACTTATTGGAGTACGTTATGCAGTGATGCAAGAACCATCAAAGGGTGACCAAATTAATGAAGGTATTATGAAAGAATTAACTGGTGGTGATCCAATACAATGCAGACAACTTTTTAGAGAAAGTCAAGTATTTATACCACAATTTAAACTTGTAGTATGCACAAATACTCTATTTGAAATTAAAAGTCAAGATGATGGTACTTGGAGAAGGTTACGTCTTGTAGATTTTGCTGCCAAATTTACAGAAAAACCAAATACAAATGAAAATCCATCCAATAATAATAAATTTCCTATTGAAAATTATCCATATCAATTTGAAATTGATACACATTTGGATGATAAATTTAAAGATTGGGCACCTGTATTTATGAAAATGCTTGTTGAAATTGCAATGAAAAAGAAAGGAAAAGTAAATGATTGTCCTGAAGTATTGGAGAAAACTGATGAATATCGTAAAGATAAGGATATTTTGAATGAATTTGATAGTGAAAACATTATTAGAGAAGAAGGTAATAATGTTACCAAAACAAATCTTCGAGAAACTTTTAAAAATTGGTTCGAAGATAAATATGATAAAAGAGGAATGCCTGTAGGTAAGGAATTATACGAATGGATGAATAAAAAATACGGTAAGTGTAGAAATGTAATTGGTTGGAAAAATATTGCAATTGTTAGTGCAATTAGTATGGATTAATTTATTTTTGAATATGATTAAGAACTGTTAATAATACTTCTTCTTGATGATTTAACTTTTGAAAAAATAAATGCTCTTCAAATTTTAAATTATATATATTATTTCTATAATTTTTACATTTTATTATAATAGATGAATTAACCGCTTCAATGTCAACTATTATTCCACCACGTGTTAAATATATTTTTTCTGGATTTTTTAAATTTATAGTTCTTATATAATTTCCTAATTTTAATTCATCTAATTCATCAACATATCTATAATCCTTTAATTTTTTATGAAACTCTTTTAATTCATTTCGTGGTAATTGTAATTTTTGTAATATATCATTTTTAATTGATTTTATCTTAGAAAATGTTAAATTCATTAAATCTTCATATTTATCATTTTCTAGTGTTTTTAATAATTTATTTATCATTTCTTGTGTTTCATCCTCGTCATTATGATCTTGTTCATATTTAAAAATTTTAGTATCGTCCATTTATAATACATTATATTTTTTTTTATATTGATTTAAAAACTTATCTATTGTTCAAAATATGACCAATTATTAATGGTATCCACAAAGATTCATCTATATAATGTTGAAAATATGTATCATTAACAACTATAAATGCTAATAAAGTACATATAATTATAGAACAAATTTGTGATTTATTTAAAAGTGGTAATACCCTTGAATAATGAATAATAGTATGTATCCACGTTAAATAAGTTAATGAAAATTCTGGAAAAATTACCCAACTAGAATGAATTCCAATTGAATATAATATTTTAAATAATTGAGAATTAGTTGTTACATCATTTCTAATATGAAAAACTGAGAATAAAAATAAAAAAATATACTTTAAATATACTTCAAATAAATTAAAAATTGCAAATGAAAATAAATAATTTTGTATTACTTTTATTTTATCAAAAACTAAAATATCAGTAGAACCGTGAGGAATAATAAAAGATAAACACAATTTATGATATTTTGTTAATGGTTTTAATTGACATCTTTTAATTATTTCATATTTTTTTATTATTGGAAGTGTTTTAATTTTTGATATAGAAAACATTATATAAATTATATTTTTTTATTTAAATAATATCTTATGAATTTTATTTAAATAAATTAAAAGAATGATCCAACTACACCTCCAAAATCATTTGCAGCCATAGGTTCATTCATTGCACCTGGTTGATTATAATTGTTGATTGAATCATTGTTTGGCATATTTGTTGGATTATTAGCATTTACAAGTGGTGTTTTTGTATCCAAATACATTTCATCAAAGTTTGGTCCACTATATGGATGAGAAAATGAACCTTGGCTGTTTACATTTTGTTGTTGTTGTACTTTTTTAGGTTTATTATTATTTTTTTCAGGTTTTTTTTCTTCATCTTCTTCTTCTGTTTCTAAACCTAATTTTTTAAATAATCTTTCATTTAATGTATTTATTTTAGCACCTAATTTGGTTTGCATTGTGAATAATATTAATAATGTTGGTAAAATAATGTAAACAAATGAAAATTCTGGATAGTTCATTTTACTATATGTTGGAATGAAAGTAATCATTCTATGAATAAAATAAAATGAGACAAAAATTACAGTTAATTGGAAGAAAACCTCTAATAATAATTCAATTGATCCTTTATCTGGTTCTTCAGCAGGTACATAATGTTTCATAAATTTTAATATTAATACTAAAGGAATAATTGCCAAAACCATGTATTGCATAACATTCATTAAATCATTTTTATCTTTTTCATTTAATACAAAAACATAATTTAAAAATCCTTGTTCGTCGCTAATTGAGTCTTCAGTCATTTTGAATGTTGATTTTACTGATTCCATTTTATAAATATTTATTATATTATTATACAAATTTATTTAATTTTTATAATTTTTATATTTACTTTTCCTAAAATTTAATTTAATAAAACATATTAAACTTAACTTGTATATTAATGAATAATGAATAATAATTTTGAAGAAAAACAATATCTTAATTTAATTCAAAATATTTTAGATAATGGTGATTACATAGAATCTAGAAATGGTAATATATATTCTATTTTTGGTAATATGATGAGATTTTCTTTAAAAAATAAAACAATACCTATTTTAACTACAAAAAAAACTGCACATAAAACTTGTTTAAAAGAATTATTATGGTTTATTAGTGGTAATACATCAAATGAAGAATTAACAAAACAAAAAGTATATATTTGGAATGATAATAGTTCACGTGAATTTTTGGATTCAAGAGGGTTAACTGAATATGATGAAGGTGATCTTGGTCCAGTATATGGTTTTCAATGGCGTCATTTTAATGCTCCATATGTTGATTGCAACACAAATTATGAAAATCAAGGTATTGATCAATTACAAAATGTAATAGATTTATTAAAAGACCCTAAATCCAGACATAGTAGAAGAATTATTTTATCTGCGTGGAATCCTTGTCAATTAGATAAAATGGCTTTACCACCTTGTCATATTTTAGCACAATTTCATGTTTCATCTAATAATGAATTATCTTGTAGTTTATATCAACGTTCTGGAGATGTTGGATTAGGAGTTCCATTTAACATTGCATCATATAGTTTTTTAACTCATTTAATTGCACATCATTGTGGATTGGATGTTAAAGATTTTGTATATTTCTTAGGAAATGCACATATATATGAAGAACATATAGAAAAATTAAAAGAACAATTAAATAATAAATGTTATGATTTTCCAAAAATAAATATTTTAAATAAATATGAGAATATTAATGATTATACAATTGATGATTTTAAAATAATAAATTATAAATGTGGTGATAAAATAAATATGGTTATGAAAGCTTAATATATAATTAAAAAATAAATTTAAAAAAACAGTTCTATTTATATTTATTAAAATACTTTAATGAGCGGTGCAAGTTCAAACGCAGCAGCAAGAAGAAGGAGAGCAGCAGCTCCAACAAATGTTTCACGAATTAAATCACAAACTAATAATAACCCAATACAAAATCAAACATCAAATCCTATTAATCAAACATCAAATCCTATTAATCAAATAACTATGGAAGGTTTACCAACAAAAAATGGTAAATCAATGCATCCAGTTGAAATATTAAAATTATTCAATCAACGATTAAATAATTTGGAAACAAAATTATCTGAGAATGAAAATCAAGAGTACAGAACAACAATTGAAAATCATAATAGTGATATTGAAAATTTAAAATCTAATGCAATTCAAAGTATAAATAATTCTTTACAAAATTACAAAGAATTAGAAAAAGATATTTCTAATAAAGTAAGTACAATTGATAAACAAGTTGAAAAAATTCAAGAACAAATGGATGAATTAAAAGAACTATGTTCTAAAATACAAACATTTTCAATGGAAACTAATATGGGTTTTATGATATTTAAAAATCAATATGATAAAAAACAAGAAGAAGAACAGGAACAACAAAATGAATTACCTTTTATGAATTTTTTAAATCAAATAAACAATTTGGAAGAAGTTGATAATGATAATATTATTATAGATGATGATGAAAATACAGAAACTTGCAGTGAGAATGAAAATATTAGAAATAAGTTATCTATAACTGGACATAATATTGATCTTAATATGGAAGATATTACTAATATGGAGGATTTTACTAATATGGATGATATAGTAATTAATACTGATGAAAATATGGAAGTTGAAGAAAATGAAGAAAATGAAAAAAATGAAGAAAATAATGAAGAAGTTGAAGAAAATGAAGAAAATGAAGAAAATTAATGATATTTATTAATAAAATTATACTTAAAAATTATTCCATTATTAATTAATAATGACTTATTTTAAATTAATTAATAATGATAAAATTCAAAAATTTATACAAATTATGAAAACAATTAAATTGTTTAATGACTATATTTCATTTATATTTAATGAAGATAAATTGTATATTCAAGGAATGGATAGTTCACATATTTGTTTATACGAATTAAATATTAATAATTCTTGGTTTGATGAATATGATTATAATGGAAACGATTCAAAAATTATAATGAGTTGTTATTCAAGTATTATAAATAAAATACTTGTATTATGTAAAAATAACCAAGGTATTGTACTTAGTTTAGATGATGAAAATTATGAAAAAATTAATATTGATATTTTTGATATTTCATTAAAACAACTTGAGACAAATAATAATGAAAATATTAATGAAAAATCATTTGAAATTAATTGTATTGATTTGGAATCAGAATTACTTACACCAGATGATATGGATTATGACATTGATTTATATATATCATCAAAAGATTTATCTAATTCATTTGGAGAGATGGTTACATTTGGTGATGAAATTGAAATGTTTTGTTATTCTAATCTACTTAAATTAAAAACAACATCTAGTGAAAATATAATGACCCAAAAAATTAGTTTTGATCAATTATTTAAATATGAAGTAATTGAAGATTATAAAGCTTACAATAAATTTCAATTAAATTATTTAAATAACATTACATCATTACATAAAGTATTTCCAAAAATTAAACTAAGTATACAAAATGATACTCCATTATGTATATATTTTGAAGATATTAATGATAAAGAACAAACAGATTTATATGTCAGATTTTATTTGGCACCCAAAGTAGATGTTAGCGAATATGAAAATATTGAACAAGAATTTTTATCTATGATAAAATAATTAAAATCAATAATAAATATTTAAAAAAGGATTCAAATTATTATACATTGATGAATAAAATATATATATTTATAATATTTATTATTGTTTTTATTATATATAGACATTTATTATGGTATTTGCCATTAAAATCGGATATTGATAATTTAAACGAAAATATTTTTTTATTAAATAATAATGAAAAAATTTCTTCTTATTTATATAAAAATAATCCAGTTATAATTGATGGTAGACAATTATTTAAATATAATTGGTGTGATTTTGAAATACCAATGTCATGGATTAAAAATAATATAGTTGCAGGATCAATTGATAATGAAAATATTGAGCAAGAGACAAATATAACATATTCTAAAAAAGATAATAAAACATCATATTTATCAATGTTTAATCAAAGTAATTATAAAAATTTAAAATCTGTAATTTATAATTTTTATCAATTACCGCCATTTTTTAATAATTATTATTCAAATTATATTAATGATATAATAATTAATGAGAGTAATAATTTTATAACACCTTGGTTTTTAAATAATCAAACATATCACATATTTTATATTACAAAAGGTGAAGCAACTTTTCATTTTTTGTCTCGTAAATTTTATTTGAACAACCAAAAAATAAAAATAGAAAATAAATTTAATTATTTAACTCAAGATTTTCATTTTATTACTTTAAATATGGACGAGACAAATATTGAAGAAAATAAGCAATCTGTTATTTGTAAAGAAAATTCATTTGTAATTATTCCGTATAATTGGATTTATTGTATTAAATTTAATCAAAATTCAATCATTTTAAGTTATTATTATAAAAGTATTTTAAATAAACTTGCTAATAATTATTTAAACTTTAAACATTATATTAAAAAAAGTATAAATGATACAAATTAATGAAAGAACGCCTTTTTATTTTATAGCATCTGTGTCTTTATTTATTACAATTGTATTAAGTTTACAAGATATATTTTATAATAATAAAAATTATAGTGATTATTTTCCTAATAAAGGTTATTATTATGGAAAACCTATACATGATAATACTATTATGGATAAATTAGCATATTATTTTTCTCAATTTACACATCATACATTATTTCTTCTTTTTTTTTATTTTTTCTCTTGTTTATTAAATTATAAATCTGAAAAGTTTTTTAAAATTATTGCACCAATTGCAATGACTATTAGTGTTTTATATTTTTATTTTTTATATCCTAGACAAGATCGTAATTTATATCAATTAACATATTCTAGTTTTTATTCACATTTTATGATTATTTTTTTAATTTTTGGAGAGTTATTTTATATTGACGGTTTTACAATTAATGAAACAAGTCATTGTCTTATATTTCTTGTAACAGGTATACTTGTAACTTTAATTAATTATATGATTAGAGGAGTTTGGACATATAATATGGTTAGATTAGATGATGTTAAGGGATGGGCCCTTATTAATCAAACCATATTAATTATGTATTTCTTTTCATTTATGTTTTATTTTTTTAAACCAAAAAAAGATGATTCTGATATTCCTTTATGGAAATATGCACCGTTTTATAGTCAATTAGTAAATATTGTTTTTGTTTTGTGTTATCTTATTTATAATTAATCATTTTTTGTTTCATTTTTTATTAATGGACATTCATTACTCATTTTAAACCCACTTACAATACCTATTCCCATACCAATATTCATAAATCTTTTCCAATGAAATTTTAATTTATATTTATTTGGACCATTTTTAACATAATTTATAATATCTTCTATTGCCACATAAAATAAACTACCTGTTAATCCTCCAAATATTGGTAAAAAAACTGATTTTAAAATTTGTTTCATTATGTATAAATAATTATATATATTATTTAAATCATTTTATTATAAAATATTTCCCTTCTATACCACATTTTGTTTCATTTTTTCTACAATCTTTACAAAATTCAAAATTATCTAACAACATTTTTTCATATTTTGGATTAACATAAGTCATAGCAATATCATCATTATCAATATCTTCTTTAATATATTTTTTACACTTTGAGTATTTATTTTTAAAACATGAGGAATTATTAATTGGTAAATGATATTTACAATCCACACAATACTTTTTTTCTTTATCATTATTTATTTTATATTCTAGTTTAAAATTATAATCATACTTATTATTTTTTAATATATATATTTTTGTAAATTTATTATTTATTTTAAATGCATTACAATTATAAAATATTAATATAAATAATAAAAATATATACTTTACCATATAATATAAATTATTTATAATTTTGTGTTTAAAACAATTTATTATATATAATTAGAATGAATGATAATATTTTAGAAAGGATATATAATTTATGTGATGATTTAAAAAAAATTATTTATGATTATTATTTATCATTACAGTATTTAGATAAGAAGAAAATAAATAATCATATTATTTTATATTCAAAAATAAAAAATGATCATTTATATTCTTTTAATAATTCAAATTCAAGACAAATAAATACTGAATATTTTGAATTATATAATAGTTCTAATGATGAATATGTTAGTGATTCAGATAGTTCTGATACATTAGAAACTAGACATTATGATTATTTTTTTTGACTCTAGTACTATTGATTATTATAATGAATTGTATTAAAGATTACTAGATATTTTTATTAATGCTCCTTAAAGTTTGTATAGATTTAAATAGTAATAATTATGGAGAATTTTCATTATTTAAAGCAGAAATTATGGAAAATTTTGATTTAAATAATGATTTATTTTTAAAGGAAAATTTTTCTCCTGAAAAATATAAATTATTTAATCAGGATATCTTTAATTATAATAATCAAGATAATTCTATTAAGATATACACTAGTTCAACTAGAGATTCGGAACTTTTACCTGGTGTTTTAAAAATTGATAAGACTTTTGGTAAACATAATAAAAAATTACTTTATAAATGTATACCTGATGATAAAAGGTTACCTAATTTTTTAATACCATATAATATACCACCTAATTTTAATAAATTAAAAACACCATTTTATATATTATTTTCATTTTTAAATTGGGATCATCAACATCCATATGGTATTGTAAAACAAAACTTAGGAAGTATGGAAGAATTACCTAACTTTTATGAATATATTTTATATTGTAAAAGTTTACAAATTAGTAATTCAAAATTTAACCAAATTACAAATAAAATTTTGAAACAACAAACACATCAACAATGGATTAATAAAATTGTTGAATCATCATCTAATATAATTGATAGAACAAAAGGATATTATGTTTTTTCTATTGATGGGAAAACAACAACAGATTATGATGATGCATTAAGTTTTCAAGATAATGTTTTATCAATTTATATTTCTAATGTAGCAATATGGTTAGATATTTTACAAGTATGGGATGCATTTTCTAAACGTGTATCAACTATATATTTACCAAATCATAAACGTAATATGCTTCCTAATATATTAAGTGATGAATTGTGTAGTTTAATTAAAAATCAAAATAAAATTGCTTTAACAATGGATATTCATTTAGATATTGATGAAAATAATAATGTAAAAAGTATAGAAAAAATAGAGTTTAAAAATTGTCTCATTAATTTAAAAGAAAATTTTATTTATGATTCAGAAAAATTATTAAAAAATAAACATTATAAAAATATTCTTCATATTGTTAGAGATATTAATCAAAATCATTTATTTATACATAATATAAGAAATAGCTATGATTTTATTTCTTATTTAATGATATTTATGAATTATAAAACATCTATTATTTTAAAAACAAATGAGATTGGAATTTTTAGAAGATTAGAATATCATTATGATGATAATAAATATAAAAATATTGAAATTACAAATGAAGATAAACAATTTATTTTTAATTATGGTTCTAATTGTGCACAATATTGTAAATATAATGAGTCTAATTATAATTCATTTATGTATGAAAATATAAAACAATATACACATATAACATCTCCTATTAGGAGATTAGTTGATTTATTAAATTCTATTATTTTACAGAAAAAATTTAATTTATGGGATTTTAAAATGAATAAAGGAAATGATTTTTATGAAAAATGGATTAATGAACTTGATTATATTAATTTAATGATGAGATCCATAAGAAAAGTACAAAATAATTGTACTATTTTAAGTAAAATTGAACAATATAATAATAATCATAAAGATAAATTAGTATGTAAAGGTTTATGTTTTGATGGAATGGAACGTAATAATAAAATGAAAATGTTTAATGTATTTATTCGTGACTTAGGATATGTTGGAAAATATTGTGTTTCAAATGAACTAATTGCAGATAATAATATAAAAGATTTTCATTATTATGATTTTGAAATATATTTATTTTTAAATGAAGAAAATATGAAGAAAAAAGTAAAAATTAAATTAGCAGAAAAAAAAGAATGTTAATAAATTATAAGTAATAATTGTAAATATGACCAATTATTCCAATTAATGTATCAAATATTAATAAATATTTAACAGAATTATTTTTATTATAAATTAAAAAACTTGAAATTAAAAAAATTATTCCGTGTATTGGTCTTAAATAATCCCACCATATTTTTTGTCCAAATCCACCTATTTTTCTATGTTTAGATATATATTGATATAATTCACCTAAACCAAAAAATAAGTACAATATACTAAACAAAATATTGTATTTTGTTTCATAAGATAATAGTGATAAATATATTAATAATAAACGAATTAATATACACAGTAAAAATAATAAACTTATATTCTTCATTAATTATAATAAATATTTAAACATTTATGTTTTACTATAAATATATGTTTACTAAATCATTACGAAGAATATCTACATTAAAAGATGTTTTGCGTGAAAAAATACCAAAGCAAAAACAAATAATAAATCATATGAAAAAAACTTATGGTAATGAAATTATAGATCAAGTAAAATTATCACAAATATTATCTGGATCACGTGGAATTAAAAGTATATATTGGGAACAATCTATATTAGATGAAATGAAAGGAATTAAAATAAGAGGTTATTCTATTCCAGAATGTCAATCATTGCTTCCAAAATTAAATGAAGGTGGTGAAATTCAACCTGAAGGTATGTTTTGGTTATTAATGACTGGAGATATACCATCTATTGAGCAAGTTAAATTATTTCAAAAAGAAATAATGTCAAGAACATATTTGTCAGATGAAGTAGAACATTTTTTGAAAAATATACCACGAAATATTCATCCAATGAATGCATTATCTATGGGAGTAATGATGTGTCAAAATGATAGTAAATTTAAAATATCATATGATAATAAAGATAATACAAATCAACATTGGGAAAATGTTTATGATGATGCTTTAAATATTATTGCAAAATTACCATTAATAGCAGCATCTATTTTCAGAAAAAAATACTATAATGATTATTCACCTGTTATTAAAAATAATGATATTGATTATTCAGCAAATTTTTGTTCTATGATGGGTTTTAAAAAATCAAATTTTCATGAATATATGCGATTATATTTAAGTATACACGCAGATCATGAAGGCGGTAATGCATCCGCACACGCATCACATCTTGTAAGTTCTACTTTAGCTGATCCATATTTATCAATTTCTTCTGGTATTAATGCATTGGCTGGACCATTACACGGTAGTGCTAATTCTGAAGTTTTAAAATGGATACTACAGCTTAAAGAATTACATCATAAAAGTAATATAGATATTACAAAAGAATCAATTTCTCGTTTTGTAAAATCTACAATAGAAAGTGGTAATGTTATACCTGGTTATGGTCACGCTGTTCTAAAAATAACAGATCCAAGATATGATTGTCAACGTGAATTTTCATTAAAACATTTACCAGATGATGAATTATTTTTAATAGTAGATCAATTATATCATGTAGTTCCTGATATACTTTCAAAATATGAAAAAATAAGAAATCCATATCCTAATGTTGATAGCCATTCTGGTATTATACTTAGACATTATGGATTGAAACAATATGAATATTATACTGTTTTATTTGCTGTTTCCAGATCAATGGGATTATTAAGTCAAATGGTATGGGATAGAGCTTTAAATATGCCAATCGAGCGTCCAAAATCAATTAATTACGAATATTTACATAATCATTTTAAAAAATATTTGTTTCATAAATTAGGTTATAATCTTTATAGATAATCTAATTACATAATTCTCCATATTTATGTGGACCTATATGTTTTAATTTTATTGTTTCATCTGCATATATTTCACCTCCATTTTTATTAAATAAATATGAAAAATAATAATCTTCTGTTAAATATTCATCTCCTATTACTTTACAATCAAAATAATTATGTAATGTTATTTTTTCTCCATCAGAACCAGGTAAAATAAATGTTTCAACCTCATGTTTTATTCTTTCTAATGCTTCTCTTTTTAATAACATAAAACCTGTTGCAGCATATTTTATTTTTATTAAATTTGGTTTTATCTTAGTTTGAGGTTTAAATATTCCACTACTTGGTAATAAAAGTAATTTACCATTACTCCAATAATATTGTTTATTTGGATATATACCTATTACACATTCTAAATTATGATCTATTAATTTTTTTACATCATATGCGTTCCATACTACATCTGCATCTAAAAATAACATATGTGTAAATGTTGTATGTTTTAAAAATATAGAACTTAACATATTTCGCGCTCTTGTTACTATTTGATTTTCAATAAATTTTACTTCATAACCAATTCCACAACTTGATAACATCATACAAGTATTTAATAATGATTCTGTATATCCAGCGTGTACTAATCCTCCGTATGCTGGTGTTGCTATTAAAATTTTCATAATATATTTTATTTTTTAAATATTAATAAAATAAATATTAATATTTAAGTTAATTATTTAAGTTTAACTTTCTTTTTTTTAATGTTCGTCTGAAATATTTATGATTTTCTTTCATTTCTTTCATTTTTACTTTTGAATTTAATTCTTGATTAAATAAAACTACTAATAAATTTATATTATCATTATTATTTAATGTTTCGTTTGTTGTTTTTATATATTCTTCTAATAAAAGTTTTTGATTATTATACCATTCACGAATTTGTATTTCGTCTAAATTATTTTTTTTTATTTTATTTCGGAAATTATTATAATTTATATTTTCTTCCATTATTTAAATTATAATAATTTCGTTTTAAATTACTTTAATAGACTTGATAATTAATTTCATTTAAATTATCTGCTTCATTATCTGCTACATTTCCTTTACCATTTACCAACATTTTCCATAATTTTTTTTGTTTGTTTAATCAATTTTTCAAACTCAGCTTTTGTTTCTTCATTTTTATCTTCATTTGCTTTTTTGTATTTTGAAAGAAAACCTATTATTTGATTGTAATAGTTTTCTTCAATTTTTCTTTGGTCTTTATACTTTTTAAATGCATTAATTGTTTCTTTATCATTTTTTCCTTTATTTTCTTTAAGTTCATTGTATTTATTTAACAAATGTCTTGCGTATTTTGAATGATGATAATGTTGTCTTAAACCAAATTGTTTAATTAATGGAACTATTGATGTATCTATTGATGTAGTATACTTTGCCTTAGTTCTATTACTTTTATTTTTTGCTCTTTGGATTGATTGTTGTCTTCCATTATTTATTCTATTGGGGTTTACTTTACTTATTATTTCTTTCATTTTTTTTATATTATTTTGTCTTTTTTCCTCTTGTTTGGATTTTCTCTTCGCTTCTGCTTTAGCTTGAGCTTCTTCAGCTTTTCTATTCGCATCTGCTTTAGCTTGAGCTGCCTTGGCGTTTCTTTCATTCTGTTCTGCTGCTTCTTTAATTTTTGCCTTCAATTCATTGATTGTTTTTCTGTTTTCGTTATCTAATCTATTGTCTTTTAACATTTCTTCTAATTCTTTCATAGTTTGATTACTTAAACCTTGTGTTTGTTGCAAGATTTGATTGAATACTTTCAAATCATTTTTCTTTTCTTGATTATATATCTTATTTGCTGTTTTCTTTGCCGCTGCTTCATTTGCTGTTTTCGGTTCTGCTTTAGCTTGAGCTTGAGCTTCCTCAGCTTTTCTCTTCGCTTCTGCTTTAGCTTGAGATGGAGGAATTCTAGATTTTTCTTCTAGTTCTTCTTCATTATTGCTATTGCTGATATTGCTATTGCTATTGCCAGTTCTATGTGTAAAATTATGACCTGGTGGAGGAAGTTTAGGAACATAAGCAGAAGAAATAGATTTTGCGTCTTCTTCTTCTTTTTCTTCATTATTATTATTGCTATTATTATTATTGACAGTAATTTCCTCTGTTTTATCTTCCATATTTTCTAATGCTTTTTTACTCTCTTTGTGGTATCCATTATAAATATGTAAACCTTTTACTTTAGGATCATCAGATTTTACTTCTTTATTTATAAAATTTTTTGCTAAATGATCAACATTACTACTTAAATTTTCAAATAAAAATAATTTATCCAAATCTTTGAATTTAGCTTCATCATCTTGATTCATTACACTTCTATCTTCTACAACATTATCATTAATTTCATAAGCTACTCTTAAATATGGAATGTGGAAAAATTTAAGTTTATTTAATAATTTAAGTATTATAATTTTAGTGTCTGTTGTTTTTCCCTTAAACATTCCATCTTTTTTTTGATTTGGTTCATACATTTTTTGTGAAATTTTACCTCCAATATTTACAAGTGTATCAATTACAAAATTTCTAATTAAATTACTTTTTAATAAATTACCACAAATATAATTTATAATTTCTTCTTTTAATACTTCTTCATTTTCTTCAAATACACCATATTTAGCAAAAAACTTATGTGATATATGAAATTTATCATGTATTTTGTTTAAAAACACACTGTTAAAGGAGTCAACTAATTCTTTATTATTTGGTGATATTTTGCCTTGAAAACATTTTTCATACATTTTATTAAAATGTTTTTTAATAATTTCTTCATTATTTTCCATTTGATTAGATTTTAATAAATCTATAAGTAGATCAGCAATCCAGTAATTTAAAAAAACTTGTAATTTATCTTTTGTATACTCACCTTTGTTAAAAAAATCATATTTATCTTCAAAATTAAACTGACTATTATTAGCAGCTCCGCCAATTATACTAGGATTTAAAGTGAAACTCATTTTATATTTTCTATTTATATTTATATTTATATTATTTTACAAATATAATGATTCTGTTGAAATAATAAATTTAATCAAATATTTTTCTAAATTATTTATTTTTTCTAAACAATCATAATTTTTTGTAAATTCACATATTGTTTTCATTTCTCTTGTAATATTAGTAATTTTTATACAACATTTTACAAAATCACCAACAAATATTTCTTTTTCATTTTTCATTTCATTTAACAGCATTATACCATTTTTTTCATCAGAAACATTACACCATCTTTTAATGTAATCAATCAAATCATATTGATATTCATATGAATAACCAACGTCTAAATTATACTTAACTTCTTCATCATAAAAATAATCCATTTTTAATTTCATTACTTTTAAATATTCTGTTAATTTATAACTTGTAAAATCAGGAATATTTATACACTTCTTATCATCAGGAACTTTAATAGGATAAAAACAAGATAATAATTGACCAATTTCAATATAATCCAAATCTTCAAAACCATTATAAAGCATATATAATTCTGCAAAAACAAGACCGTGAACTTCCATCATTAAACTTGATATTTTACCTTTCACAGTTAATTTTGAATTACAATTTATAAACTGATTATCATTTAAAATATTTAATATATTTAAAACACTATTATTTATAAATTGTTCTGCATAATTTTTATGTTTTTGTTTAGATACTTTTTCATTTAATAAATTTATATATACAGAATAATTTGTATCATAATCATTCTGAATATTTTGATGATTTTCTTCAAATTGTTTTAATTCATTTATTGCTCGTCTTTTTTGTTTATTTTTACTTTTTATTATGTTATTTTTTAATGATGCGTATTTTACGAATAATTCTATCTTATCTCCATTCAATTTCTGATAATCCTCTATTTTTTTATTAATTTCTATTAAACAATTACTTGAATTATTGATTTCATTATTAATATCATTCATCATCATACTTTTTTCAATATGTTTACATAAAATATCACTATTTGGACATTCTTGATAATTAGAACTTGCAATAATATTCATAATAAAAGGTATACCAATTTTAAATCTAGATTTAATAATTTTTGGTGGACAATTAATCATATGTTTATAAGTTATAGAATCAGGTGTATCAAATAAATTATTTAAATGAATAATATATCCACGTGTGTCAATATTTCTTCTTCCTGCTCTTCCGGCCATTTGTGTATACTCGTGACCTTCAAGTAATCTCATTGTATTACCATTATATTTATATATACTTGTAAATATAACCGTTTTTGTTGGCATATTTAATCCAACCGCAAATGTTTCTGTTGCAATTAATAGTTTGATCTTTTTCATAGAAAATAATATTTCAATCATTTCTTTAAAAACAGGAATCATTCCAGCGTGATGAAAACCAACACCATTTTTTAAACATTTTATAAGAAAATGGAATTCTGGCATATTAACATATTCTTTCCAATTTGTGATTCTTGAAACTAATATTTGAATACAAGTTTTTTCAATTGTATTTGGTATTGGATCTTCATATAATTCTTCATCACTCCATAATTTTTCTGTTATTTCACCAGCTAGACGTTCAACTTGTTTACGTGAAAATACAAAACAAAGAGCTGGAAGCATAATATTTTTTTTAAGATAATTAAGCAAATTATTTAATACAAATTTACGATGAATATGAAAATTATTTAATTCAATATTATTTTTTATTTTTTGTATTTTTACAAACTGTGTTTCATTCAAAACATTTTTAGAATCTTTTAAAATATTTAATTTATTTAAATTTTCTTCAAAAAATGTTTTCATAGTTTTATCTTTAATTTTATCAAAACAAGAATCAGGTATAGTGATATAACTATAATGTTCTAATGGAACAACTCTTTCATAAGTAGGACAAATATTAACTTTCTTATCAGGATTAATTGATTCAATCCATTCCGCAAATTGTTCAGGTTTACCTATAGAAGCTGATAACATTAACATTGGTATATTTTTTGGTAAATGCATAATAGATTGTTCCCATACAGCACCACGATCTGGATCATCAATATAATGTATTTCATCAAAAATAACAATACCACAATCTTTTTCGATATCCATAGAAAATTGATTTATTTCATGTACAGGAATTTCATTATCATTTGTTTTTGGTATTAATGATAATAATTGATTTCTTAAAATTTCGGTTGTCATAACTATTACATCTGCTTCTGGATTATGTTTATTATCACCAGTTAAAATTCCAATTGACAAATTTTTATATTTTTGTGTAAATTCAAAAAATTTTTGATTACTTAATGCTTTAATCGGTGAAGTATAAATTACTTTTTTACCTAAACTTGTAAAATATTGTATAGCAAATTCGGCAGGCAATGTTTTACCACTTCCAGTATGTGCTGTTACAAGAGTATTATCATTATTAATAATTGAATATATAGACCATTTTTGGAAATTACTTAATTCAAAATTAAATTGTTTAAAATAATTTTCAAATTTTAAACAATCAACATTATATCCTGGAACAATGGAATATTTTTCTGTTGGAAAAGGATTATTATGAATAAAAACCATTAAATTTATTAAACTGATATGAAGAGTTCTTATATATATAAGGTAAGAAGGATTTAAATCAGTTTAATTAAATAGTTATGGAGAACACAATAATAGCTAACAAATATAAAATAATTAAAAAATTAAGTGAAGGTAATTTTTCAGAAGTATACATAGGAAAACATATTAATAAAAATGAGAATGTTGTTATAAAATTTGAAGATAATATAAACACAAATATTTTAGAACATGAGGCAGAAATTTATTTATATTTAATGAGACAAAAAATAAATATAAAAATACCAAAATTTAAATTATATGGAATAATACAAAACTATAATTATATTATCCTTGAAAAAATGGAAAAATCATTAAAAGATATAATAAAAAATAATGAATTAAATTTAGATGATGTCTTAAAAATTGGTATACAATTAATAGATTTTTTAGAAAAATTTCATAATCAAAAATTAATTCATAGAGATATAAAAACAGAAAATATATTATTTAATAATAAAAATAATATATTCTTAATAGATTTTGGTCTTTCTACTACATATAAACCTACATATAATAATTATTTTAATGAAAAAACATCTTCAAAAGAATATCGTGAATATATTAAATCAAAAGGTAAAAATAAATTTGTTGGAAATTTAATGTTTGCTAGTCCTTATGTTCATGATGGATATGATTATTATCCTAAGGACGATTTAATAAGTATTTCATATTTGTTAATTTATTTATATTACAAAGAATTACCTTGGTCAATTTTTAAATATAAAGATAAAAAACCGGAAATAATAAAAGCATTAAAAAAATATGTTGATGTATATAGTTATTACAATAAATATCATATTAAAGGAGATGAAGAATTAAAAAATAATCCATTATTTATTTTACATTCAAATATACTTAATATATCATTTGGTTCCGTAATAAATTATAATAAATATAAAGAATATTTAACATCATTTCTTGATGATAAAAATATTTATACTTTTTCTTGGAATAATAATGATATATAAATAAAATTAAATAAACATAAAATAATATATTTATTTAATGATAAAACATGACGTGGGTCTTATTTTTGTTTATATTGCTGGGTTTGGATATAGTGATTATATTGTAGAACGCTTTAAGTTAGAAGGATTAAATTATTTTATTTATTACACAATTATTTTAATTTTAGGTATACTTATATATTTTTTATAATACTTATTATTTCATTATACTTGATAAAAATAAATAATATCATTTAATTTAACATATTGTAACATTATTGTTTTTTTGGGTGGTAATATAAAATTATTTTTACTTGTTGTTGTATTTGATGTATCTTCTAAAATAACACCATTCTCATCGTATGATTGATAATTTGAACAATATATATGTGCAACAAGATTAGATAAATATCCATCATCTGATGGTGCTGTACTTCTTATTTTTAATGGATATGTATCTGATATATTTATAATTGTAAATAAATAATTATTTAAAATAAAATTTATTGGTAAAATAATACTAAATCCTGATGGTGATCCTTCAATTATAAATACTTGATTACTAACATTATCTAATGCTTCCAATTGTGTATTACCTGAAAACGAAATTTGTACATTTTGAATATTATTTGTAGTTGTATTTAATAAATTTGTTGTTGTTGATGTTGCATTAAAACCAACTGCTCTATTTCCGCCTGAATTCCAAACTACCATTTGTATATAATATATATTATATAATTTTATGATGAATAAATACAAGTAAGTATTAACGTTAAACTTACATCACTACCATTCAAATTTAAAATATCACCATATTCATCATAAATTTTAATTTCCATTTTTTCAATATCAACTGGTCCAAAATAATATCTTGGTATTGTTGTTATTTGATAGCTTGAATTTGGTGTTATTGAAAATGGTGCACCTCGTTGATTTATACGTGCAAATGTATTTGGTTTAACAATATTATTTTCATCTGAAGTTATAAATGTACTATTGTAATTATTATTATAATCATTTATATCTAAGTAAAAATATCTTGCTCCTAAGAAATTAATTACTGCTTCTCCTTTAATTTCTCCAATTTTACTATTTTGATCACCTACTAAATCGGTTACAATTGTTGCGTTTCGAAATCCAAACATCCATCCTAATTTATGACTTAATGGTCTTGTATCTTTTGTATTATATAAACTTATAAGATATTCATTAGTATATCCATCATTTACGTTAAATTGAGTATCTGACGATATGTCTGATTCAAATAGTTGACCACGTTCTTCTTCGAGATCTTCGATTTGACTTTGATTTAGACCATCTGGTGGTAATATTCTTCCAATTAAATTTGTTGTGTACACAAATTGTCTTTTATTGAAATAATTATTATATGAATAACTATCTATAAAATTAGGAATTGATGATGATTGAAACTGAAATTCAATATTTGAAAATCTACTATCTGATATAGTTATAATTAATTTACCAGTACCATCTGGTACACCACCACTATTTTGATATGTTAAATCAATTTTAAAATTTATAGCAATACCAATTGATATGAACCTTTCATTAATAAAAGTAATTAAATCTTCTTCATAATAAGATTGTGGATCTACAAAAAAGAATACGTACATATATGAACCATAATTTGTTGTAATTTTTGCCCAAAAATAATTGTTATCATAATCATTTGATATTACATAATACGTATTAATTAATTCTAAATCATTTAATTTCATTTCAATAACATTTGTAATTTTTGTAGGTAAATCAAATCTAAAATTTGTTGATAATGTTGAATCATAATTTTTCCTAAATTTTGAATCTATATTAATTACCTTTTGAACAGTTTTTCTATTTATTGGATTTATATTTTGAGTATATAAAGATTTATCAGTAGTATCTGTAGAATTATTATTAATGTAATTATAATTCTTTTCTGCGTCAAAAATATTATTTGAAGATATTACTAATTGTTCTTGTGAATTTATAATGTCTTCATTGTTAAATTTTTCAACAAAATTATCTTTTATATTTTCAAAAAAAGAAACAAATTTATTTAATCTTAAATTATTAAATTTTATTATTAAATCATCCAAACGTTTTGTTATTTTTTCTTTTATTTCACTTTCATCATCATTAATTATTGTTTTTATATCAATATCTAATATTTTTAATACATCTTCTAAGTTATACTTATTTAAATCTAAATCAATCTCATTTAATGCAT
>PBFJ01000039.1 GCA_002718715.1 bacterium | reverse complement strand
TTTGCCTAGCTCCGATGAATTATTATATAAAACATCTTTGATTTATAGACCGAAAAACATAGAGTTGGCTCCGGAAATAATATCTAAGAGCAATAATCTTATATTAGGTGGCTTAAGTGTTTCTACTGCTGAACCTTTAACTTCAGGTCAAATATCTGGCAATTACTATATAAATAATAATGGTAGTTGGGCAAAAAAAATTGTATGGGGAGCTTCAAATCGATTTAACTTTGATTTATCTATTTCAGCCATTGGCCAAGATTTATATTCCGTTAAACCCTTCACTGATAAATATCATGATCCAGATAAATTATTTGTTAGAGCAGGTGGTAAAGCTATTTTATTGTCCCAAAATGAGGGAGATTTTATTACGACTGCCGCTCGAGTAAGTGCAGGTCGATTAAGAGGACATGGATGGCTTTTTACTGAATTAATAAATACTTATAATGTTAATCAAAATATAAGTCTAAATCTTAATCCAAAAATTTCGTATAGCGGCATTGCATCGCCTGCTGGAATTGGTACAAGTCTAAATTGGCAATTTTTTAATGATATTTCATTTATTCCAGAATATAATTTTGCTATTAAGGAAAGCACCGATAATTGGACAATGGCTATTAGATATTCTAAATTTAAAAATATATATTTTGATATGTTTACTACAAATAGTTTAAATTTTATTGATACTGGACAATTGCAAAGATCTGATAGTAACTCATATGGCTTAAAAGTTGGTTATATATTTTGAGTAAAGATTTAATGGTGATAACTGGAAGGGTTTTATCTTAAAAAAAAACGCATCTTTTAGAGTATTTATATAGCAAATTTCTTATTAGTTTTGGTGTTGTTTTTAGTAAAAACAGAAGCATTTCATATGAAAAGTCAATATCTAAATAATAATATTGACGTTTGTTTTACATATGTATTTGTCTTAAGAAGCTTAGAATAGAATAAAAGTACTTTAAACTATATGAAAATACTCCTTTTAATACTAATGAAATGATTCTAAATCTTGAGGCTGAATTGAGTTAATTAAATTATTAATTAACATATTATATGATATAATTGTTTATATTTTTTGTATAAGATGAGGGTTTTAGTAACTGGTGGAGCAGGTTTTATAGGAACGCATACTTGCCTATTACTTCTTGAAAAAGGGTACGATGTTGTAGCTATTGACTCATATATAAATAGCAATAAAAAATCGCTTCAAAGAGTTATTGAGATATTAAAATCAAATAAAACGACAAAAGATGTAAGTATTAAGATTTTTAATATAGACATTAGAGATAAAAAGAAATTAGATGAGTTATTTTTAGATGCTCAGAATTCAGGTCAACCTTTTAAATCTGTGATTCATTTTGCAGGTCTAAAGTCTGTAAAAGATTCATTATCTAACCCTTTGCTTTATTGGGATGCGAATGTTAAAGGTACAATTAATCTTTTGAATATCATGAATAAATATAAATGCAAGACAATTGTATTTAGTAGTAGTGCCACAATATATGGGCTTTCTGATGATGAAATTCTTTCAGAAAATATAGAAATAAAACCTATTAATCCATATGGGGTAACTAAGGCTGTAATAGAGAAGTTGCTTAATGATATTTTTGATAGCGAACCTTCGTGCTGGAGGATCGCAAATCTAAGATATTTCAATCCTATTGGTGCACATAGCTCTGGAATGATTGGAGAAGCACCAATAGGTGTTCCTAGTAATATTTTCCCTTACATTACTCAAGTTGCTTCTGGAGTGCTTGATAAATTGACTATATATGGTAACGATTGGCCTACGAGAGATGGAAGTGGAATTAGAGATTATATCCATGTAATGGACCTTGCTGAAGGACATATATCCGCTTTAAAGTATTTAGTTAAAAATAATCATCAAATAATAAATTTAAATCTTGGTACAGGCTTGGGGACAAGTGTTTTAGAGCTAGTTGATATATTTGAAAGAGCTAATAAAATTAAGATACCTTTTGAATTTTCTGAAAGAAGGAAAGGAGATTCTTGTAAAGTTATAGCAGATAATTCCTTGGCTCTTTCATGCTTAGATTGGGAACCTAAAAGGACATTAAAAGAAATGTGCATAGATGGTTGGAGATGGCAATCATTAAATCCAAATGGCTATTAATTACTAAATATTTATCATATAAAATTAAATAAAAATTTTTGTGAATTTTTTCTTATCATCTTATATAATTATTTTATTTCATCAAAGTTTCATATCTAGTTTTTGATGTATTATTGAACTCAAGAATTTTTGCAAGGCATTTATAATCTTCAGACAAGAATCTTTTTAGATTTGAATAACCCTTTTGACTCAAACTTTTCTTATTTTTAGATACTTTATTAGAATTTCTATGTATATTTAGATCATTTCTTATTTTTAATACTCTAAATATATCTTCATCTAAGAACTCAGTAGCAAAAACTTCCAAAACTTGACTTTTATTAAGATCAAGTAATAAATCTTTTAAATAGTAAGCAATATTTTCTTTAAGATGATGAATTTTACGAAAATCTCCTTCTACTGTTCTGTCTATTTGATCTCCTCTATATAATTGTTCAGCTAAATTATTTATGTTTTTATATTTATTTAAAATATCCCATTCGCCTTTAAATCTTTTCTTTTGTACTTCATCCTCAACTACAAGCTTGTAACGCCAATTGAAAGCAGAGATTACTCTTTGGATTGGATTCCTGATTATTAAAACATAATTCGCATTATCCAAAATAGGTGGCTTCTCTATATGAATTGTATGAAATGAGTTGAATTTTTTTATCCACTCACTTTTTAAAAGGGCTTTTTGAAGAGTTACTCCTCCACATTTTCCTACATGTATATAAATGAGTGTTTTATTACTGTTTTTAATGAAATATTTAAACTTAGTAAATCTGTAAATCTTTTTAAAAAGATTAAGTTTACTTCGATTGTCTTTAAGAAAATTCAACATCTTTATAAAAACTTATTTTTTTAATTTTATTTAATTTTACATCTCATCTGCCCTAAAAGACAAATACCTCTTTAATTTTTATTTTTCTTTTATAGGTCATAAAAGTTAAATTATTAATAGCTTTTATATAATAATGATAAATTCTCTTGGTAGTTAACATCTTATATTAACGAAATCTTATTAGCCTTCAAAGGTCAAAACAATAAGCCTTCATTTTTTGTATGCGTCTTTTTGATGCTAGTAGATGGATTATTTAATACTTTCATATATGTCAAAGTCTTCTTTATAGATAGTTTCTATTTTTTTAATTTGCTGCTTACTTGGATTGAATGAACCTTTAAATGGGTTTATATTAACATTAATTAATTGATCATTTATTATGTTTGCATTAATATGTTTCAATGCGAAAGTAATTCCTTCTGAAAAGTTTTCAAGACGAAAAATTTTTGAAAGAAGAATATTTCCACTTTCGTCTGTAACATCATCCCACATTGGATTTGTATGAGTAGTAAAATGTAGTCCTACTGGTGAATAGTTTGAAGTATTGTTAACGCTTCTTTTTGAGATCAGTTCCAAAAAATAATCAAACGCATATGAATCAGATAGAAATATTCTTTTTGATTTTATTGATGAATATATTCTATCTTTTAATTTTTTTCTCCAAAATAAGTAATAAAACATGCTTATGCATCTGTCTGTAGGTTCTCTAGAAAATGCAAAAGAAAATATTGAATCCCAATCTTTTTTGTAAAGGTACTTTTTAGCAAATAGAGCTCTTTTAAATTGATAATCTCCAAGAGGAACTCTATAATTGTTTAAAATGTCATTATATTCAGAGTAATTTGACTGGATAAAGTTCTTTGGTTTTTTCATGCGATCCACTTCAACATAATAAGGTTTAAGAGCTTTCCTCGTGGACTGTCCCGCAGATTTTTTTATATGTAGCCAAAAAAGTGATTTCACTTTAATAATTTACAAGTTAGGTTTTCTCTATTTTAAAACAGATTACTTTGAGATTTTAAAATAGAATTATTTCCAATAGCATAAAAGAATGCTCAATGGCAATTAACAATCAGTAACTTTGGCATTTAATCTGCTCGCGGCAATTCAAATATGTTCACAACTGAATCAAAAAAGAGTTTGTTAATGTTTAGCTGCAACTAATCAAAGAATTAGCTTTCATTATAAAGTATTAATAATATTTATATCTTAAGGCCTCAATGAAGAAGTTTTAAATTATTAGACCTTTCATGCTTAGTTGACCTTTTAGGCCGCTTAAGTGGGGTTATTAGCGAAATCTTATTGAGTTTATAGCTTAGTTCCACTTCTACTCTTGATAAATTCATCTGCGATAATGAACCAGTGGATTAAGGTTGCTTCATTAACTTCTTAACTTCGGCCAAGTCTAAATTTTTCAGCTTCTTTAATTGTTCGACGAGCTTAAGTCTTATAAATTACTTAGTGAATATGAAGACTGCATTACGCACCTCCCCCTCTAATAAATAAAATATCGACCTAATAGGTTTTTAAGAAGAATTTTGAATCAGAAGTCATAACTCTAATTGGATTAGTTGTTAGAGACTATTACCTTGAGGAGACTTGAAAATAACGTCAGCTCTACTTATTAATAAAACTGTGAACATGAAATCGTGATATTCGGTAAACATTTCCTAAACTCAAACTTGTAACACTCTAATCAGAATAAATATTGCAGCTTTGTAGAAAAAAAACTCTTGCTCTTCGGTGTTTTATCCAAAAATCCATAAAAAGTGGTCTGGATATCTTTGCAAGCTGGCATCTTAATTATTCAAAAAATTAGTTTCTTTCACTCCTTTTTGAATAGCGGTTAGAAATTATTTCCATTTCGGATATTGAGCTTTGCTTCTATCCCACATTTAAAAAATGTTTTTTTAGAAAATAAAGTAACTTTAATTTGATTGAGCTTTTTGGGCTTATATCTAATTGTTGCTATTGAATGTAACTATTAATGCCTAATCTATTTCCTTCGCTGTAGCTACTAACTTTACATGGTTTTAATATCATACTTTCCTTTGCATAGAAAATCTATTAAACAATAAGCTTGCTAGGTTTGCTAGGTGATATGATTGGTAATGAATATTTCTGCTTTTTCTTTATACCATTTATAAAGAGCTATGAAAAATTATTATGTTTTTTGATAGAAATAAATGCAGATAATTTTGTTAGGATCAACAACTTCTACTGGTAGTGCCTTCCAAGAGATGGCTAAATCAAGGCTTAATAGCTATAAAATTAATGCTTTCTCAAGAAGAAACAAAGGTTTAAATTATATAGATTTAGATGATCAAACTAGCTGGACAAATATAAAATTTGATAATCATACTATTTTAGTAAGTTTTGCTCCCATTTGGAAACTTTCTGATTTTTTAGAAGGACTAACTGTGAAAAAAAAAAAAGATATTAATAAAATTGATCTGATAATAGCTTGTTCCTCCTCTTCTGTATTGTCTAAAAGATTTGCATTTAATAATTTTGACAAGGGATTATCTAGAAAACTTAAAGAATCAGAGGAAAAACTAATAGATTTTTCTTCAGAAAATGGAATAGAATGTAAAATCATTCAACCTACTCTTATTTATGGAAATCATAAAGAATTTAAAGATAAAAATATCAATAAAATAATAAATATACTTAGATTATCTCCTTTAATGATTTTACCAAAGCATACAGGATTAAGACAACCAATACATTGTACAGAGATAGCTGAATTAACTATACATTTTATAAATCAGTTTCAATCAGAAGATTTCTCTTGCATTCCTGAAAGAATATTAGTTGGTGGAGAAAAAATTATAAATTATCAAGAAATGATAATGTTAATACAGAAATCATTACCAAAAAATGATAGAGCTAGAAAATGTTTTATCCTTTCAATTCCTAATAGGATTTTCTTTCTTTTATCGAGTATAATAATATTATTTTCACCGAAATACTATGAAGCAATCTTAAGAACTAGTGCAGATCTTTCTGGCTTTAAAACCATAAGTAAATTAACTGGAAAAGGATATGGTTTCTTCCCTATTAAAATTGAATAAATGAATATATATTTTACGATTATTACGTTAATTGGTTGTACAATATTTTGTATTTTGCTGTCGAATATTGTAAGACCTTTACTTGAAAAATACTTAATGAGAGAGCCAATTAATAGAGACTCTCATATTATACCTACACCAAGAGGAGGGGGAATTATATTCGTTTTAATTGTATTTATTTTCTCTTTAATAACATATAGTCAAACATTTTCGACAAGATCACTAATAATATTAATATCTACTCCAATAGCATTTGTAGGACTGATAGATGATTTTATTAACTTAAATATTAGTATGCGCTTTTTAAGCCAAGGCTTGACTGGACTTGCTCTTATTATTGCTTCTCCATTATATAGTAATTATCTAGTTGAAAATTATCAACCAACATATTTATTTTTCAGTTATCTTGTCTTTTTAGTTTTATCAGTAATTGCAATTATTAACTTTGTTAATTTCATGGACGGTATAGATGGTTTGGTGACTGGCGTGATGATAGTAATCTTTTTCACAATGGCCTCACAAGGTTATTATGAACTCTTTCCATTGGTAGGATCACTTATGGGATTTCTCTTCTTAAATTGGAGTCCTGCCAAAGTATTTATGGGAGACACAGGTAGTACTTTTTTGGGGGCTTTGTTTTTTGGATCTGTATTGCAATTTGAAGACTGGAGAATTTCACTTGAATTTATTATTATTGCAACCCCCTTATTTGCAGATGCTGCTATTTGCGTTCTTAGACGATTTGTAAATGGGCAATTAATCTTTTCTCCTCACAAGCTTCACCTATATCAAAGACTAAACTCAGCAGGATGGTCTCATTCTAAAATCTCAGTTTTATATATTCTTGCCTCTTTATTATTGGTAATTGGTTCTATATTTGGAAATATAATAATTCTTATATTAATTGCTTTTACTGAGTTAGCATTAGGCTATTATTTAGATCAGCATGTTGCAGTAAGATTTTTGAACAAAGAATAAAACTATGAAAAATCAAACACAACTAATGCAAGAAAAAACTAATGAGAAATTTACTTAAGAAAGCTCTATATTCAATTATTCGAATCAAAACATCATATAGAAGAGCTATTTTTGTTTCTATTGATGTTTTCTTATGGCAAATATCTTCCTTAATTAGCATTTTTATTCTTTCTGATATTTCTATTCGAGAATTGGAACCCTTTTGGATAGTTAAAATAATTCCTTTGATTAGTTTTCCTATATATTTAATAACAGGCCAATATAAAAGTATCACTAGATATGTACAGAGCTTCTATTTTTATAGAAATATAATTAGAAATTTATTGATAGTAATATTAATAAAATTAATAGGTTATTTATTCGCTGACTTATCAAAACCTTCTGATTTGTATTTATTATTATTATTGATTTTGTCTTCTTTCTTGACAGGAGGAATAAGATTTATTTTAAGAGATATTATAATATATTTAAGGAAATTTGCACTTCCTGTAGGCTCCAATATAGCTATATATGGAGCGGGCGAGGCAGGGGCACAACTAATAATGAGCCTTAAAAGAGAAGGCATTCATAATAAATTTTATTTTTTTGATGATTCTCCTGAACTTTGGCAAAGGAACTTGGGAGGGATTAAGATATTACCCCCAAGTGATTTAATAAGGTTTAAAAATAAAATAGATAAAGTTATATTAGCTATTCCTTCATTAGGGGTTAAAAGACGAAAAAATATTCTAAGTAATTTAGAAAAACAAGGGTTTAAAGTTCTTCAGATTCCTTCCTTGGCCCAACTTGCATCTGGGAAAGAAAAAATAGAGTCTCTTAAAACTATAAGGATAGAGGATCTTCTAAGTAGAAATTCTGTTGCATCAGATAATACAGCACTAATTCCTACAATCCATGGTAAAAATATTTTTGTTTCAGGTGCTGGAGGTTCTATAGGGTCTGAAATATGTCGTCAAATCATAAAACTAAAACCTAAAAAGTTAATAATATTAGATATTAGCGAACCAAGCCTTTATAAAATTGATAAAGAATTAATTAATTCTGATTGTTTAGAATCTTATTTAGGAGATTCTACGGATGAGAAGCTAATTAAAGATTTATTTATAAAACATAAAGTAGAAATAGTTTTTCATGCAGCAGCCTACAAGCATGTACCAATAGTAGAAGCTAATCCTATTCAAGGTATTTACAATAATGTGTTATCAACAAAGGTTATATGCCAAGTCTCTGATGAAATAGGCGTTGAAAAAGTTATTTTACTCTCTTCAGACAAAGCTGTTAGACCAACAAATGTAATGGGGGCCTCTAAGCGTCTAGCCGAACTAATTATGCAAGCTTATTCTCAATCAAGGAGATCAACAATTAATAAATTAACTTTACCATCTACTTGTTTCGCGATGGTTCGCTTTGGAAATGTTCTTGGTTCGTCAGGCTCAGTAGTACCTTTATTTCGTCAACAAATTTCAGAAGGAGGACCACTTACAATTACTCACCCTGAAATAATTAGATATTTTATGACCGTTGAGGAAGCTGTTCAATTAGTTCTTCATGCATCCTCTCTTGCAAAAGGTGGTGAAGTATTTCTTTTAGATATGGGCGAACCTGTTAAAATTTTCGATCTTGCAAAGCAAATGATTCGACTGAGTGGTAATTCAGTTAAAGATAAGAGTAATCCAGAAGGGGATATTGAGATTTTAATTACAGGTTTGAGACCTGGTGAAAAGTTGTATGAAGAGCTTTTAATAGATGCAAAATCAGAACCTACTAAACATAATCTTATATTTAAGGCTATGGAGAAATCTATTTCATATGATCTTCTCTTACTAAAATTGAATGAGTTAGAGAAAAATCTTCAAAATAGAAATTTAGAACAAACGTTAAAAATATTGAAAGAACTTGTGCCTGAATGGGTTCAAGAAAAATATAAATAGTAATTAACAATATAATCTATTTAAACTTATTTAAGTATATTATATATTCTTTATGAACTTTTAAGGATTTTCAGCTTTAGAAATATATTATTAAATTCTTGTTTAATAATATATTTTTTTATTTATTTAAATTAAATTCTTAAGTTTTTAGAATTTAATTCTTCCTTAAAAGCAGCAATAGTATTGTCGATACCTTCATCAAGCGATATAGAGGGTTGCCAACCTAATTGTTTAATCCTAGTAATATCTAATTGCTTTTTAGGTGTCCCATCTGGTTTGGATTTATCCCAATTGATTATTCCATTAAATCCAATTTTGCTTGAAATTAAATTAGCTAGATCCTTAATTGATATATCGATTCCAGTACCTACATTTAAATGTAATAGAGATTTATTAGTGTCTGTTTTGGGAGACAATATGGACTGAGGATCCCAATATTCCAAAGCAAATATACATGCTTTTGCTAGATCATCAACATGAAGAAATTCTCTCATTGGTTTTCCTGAACCCCATAATGTAATTTGTTCAGATTTATTTATTTTAGCATTATAAAATTTTCTAATTAAGGCCGGCAAAACATGGCTATTTTTCAGATTATAGTTATCACCAGGTCCATAAAGATTAGTAGGCATAAGACTGATTGCATCAAAGTTGAATTGCTGTCTTAAAGCATCACATAATTTTATACCAGAGATCTTGGCTATTGCATACCATTCATTTGTTGGTTCTAATGATCCACTTAGAAGTTCTTCCTCTTTTATTGGTTGAGTAGAATACTTGGGGTAAATACAACTACTACCAAGAAACAATAATCTTTTTACATTATTTTTCATAGATGTTTCTATTATATTATTTTGTATTTTTAAATTATCCAATATAAAATCTGCCGGAAATGTTTGGTTTGCCAATATTCCACCAACTTTGGCTGCGGCTAGGATGGTCACATTTGGTTGATTAGTTTGAAACCAATCTTTCACTAAATTAATATCTCTAAGATCTAGTGAACTTCTTGATGCAGTTAAAATATTTTTATAACCTTGTAATTTTAAATTCCTGCAAATCGCTTTTCCTACCATGCCATTATGGCCAGCTATATATATTTTAGAGCTCTTATCTATTAACTTATTCATTAAATATTAGAATTTAAATTCATATTAATCGAATTAATTGCTTTGAATCGGTTCAATAACTGAGAATCCTTTGCTTTTTAAAAATGCATTTTTCTTTGCTTCCTCTTTGTCAGCTAATACCATCTCAGCTATTAGTTCTTCCAAGGAAGTTTGAGGTTCCCAATTAAGTCTCTCAAAAGCTTTTGTGGGATCTCCCAATAATGAATCAACTTCTGTTGGTCTAAAATAATTAGGATCAATTCTTACAACAATTTCACCAGTATCAGCACGTATCCCAACCTCCGATAAACCTTTACCCTCCCAAAAAATACCAGCTTTATTATTGGATCCGCCCCAACCAAGTTCTTTGGCAGTTAACTCAACAAATCTTCTCACACTTTCTTGTCGCCCAGTAGCAATAACAAAATCTTCAGGCGTGTCGAGTTGCAACATTCTCCACTGCATCTCAACATAATCTCTTGCATGGCCCCAATCCCTCATTGAATCAATGTTTCCCATATAAAGGCAATCCTCTAATCCCTCATTAATTCTTGCTAATCCCCTAGTAATCTTTCTGGTAACGAAAGTTTCTCCTCTGCGGGGACTTTCATGGTTAAACAAAATCCCATTGCAGGCATACATTCCATAAGCTTCTCTATAATTAATTGTAATCCAATATGCATAAAGCTTGGCGACACCATAGGGGCTTCTTGGGTAAAAAGGTGTATCTTCTTTCTGAGGAGATTCTTGAATCAATCCATACAACTCACTAGTACTCGCTTGATAAATTCTCGTTTTTTTAATTAGTCCTAAAAGTCTTACAGCTTCAAGAATTCTTAAGGTACCGAGGGCATCGCAATTAGCTGTGTATTCAGGTGAGTCGAAACTAACAGCGACATGGCTTTGAGCACCTAAGTTATAAATTTCATCTGGACTAGTCCTCTCAATTATTCTAATTAAATTAGTACTATCAGTTAGGTCACCATAATGCAAAATAAAATTAGGGTCGTCTTGGTGAAGGTCTTGATATATATGATCAATTCTAGAAGTATTAAAGGATGAAGATCTACGCTTTATACCATGAACAATGTACCCCTTGGCTAGCAAAAATTCAGCTAAGTAACTTCCATCCTGACCAGTGATTCCAGTTATTAAAGCCGTTTTAGTGTTGGGCATCAGATAAATTACTTGAGGTAATTATAATTAGGAAAAACTTTAGAAAATTTTATTAATAGATATTAACTCAGAATCTACCGCAAATTGGGTATATATGGGTGTATTTCGGTATATTTGAGTGGTGAAGTATAATAGTTAAGTTGCTTGAGAATGATTGCAATCACTACCATGCCAACGATTTGGGGCCATAGCTCAGCTGGTAGAGCACCTGCATGGCATGCAGGGGGTCAGCGGTTCGAGTCCGCTTGGCTCCATTGATATTTCAATGAATAGAAAGGGTTCTCAGGAAAATCAGATTAGAGCAATATATTTAGATATTTGCGGATATCTCAATTTTGCTTTTAGAAAAACTTATGACTGCTTTTAGAGCTTCATTCTCAACGTTATTAAATCTATTATCAAATAAATTTAGTTAAAAAGTTATTGAGTTTTGTTTTCTGAGCTTTTATTATAAAACGATAATTTCAATCTTTATTTAAAATTTACTTTCTAAGCAAGTTTTTACCGTTACTAGTACTCCCTTTGGGAGCTAGCTTGTGTTTTCTAATTTTAAATTTAAAAAAACCAACGAAAAAAAATATTTTCAGGCTAATTCTATTTCTTTGGATATTTAGTATTGGTTTTGTAGCAGATTTGCTATGGAAAATAATTGAATATCCATGGCAAAGAATAGATGATAGTGATGCGTCAACGGCCGATGCAATTGTTGTATTAAGTACTGGGGAAATATTTCAAGCTCCTGGAAAAGTTAATGTCCTAGAATGGGGAGACCCAGATAGATATTTTGCAGGTATAAGTCTATATAAAAATAAAAAAGCTCCAAAAATTTTCTTCACGGGTGGGAGTAAACCCTTTGATCAGATCTCCAAAGATGAAGGAACTTTATACAAAGAATATGCGATTAGCCATGGAATTCCTTCAGAGGCAATATTCGTTACTAATAAAGTAATTAATACTGCACAAGAAGCTATAGAAATAAGAAGAAGCTTTAATGAAACAAATTCTTCATCCAAAATTCTTCTTGTGACTAGCGCTTTTCATATGAAACGGGCTAAAAAATTATTTGAGCGACAGGGGTTTTTTGTTTATCCTCACCCAGTGGATTTTAAAACTTCTAAGATTCTACGATGGAAAAGCCCTAACAAATGGATACCTAATTCAAGCAGCCTTAATAAGAGTTCGCTGGCTTTAAGAGAACTAATAGGAAGAACTATTTACAGATCTTGGTAAGACATTTCAATAAAATAATTCATCAAGAAAGGACCTTCGTCAATATATGCAGTGGTTCAAAGTGCTTAGAGTCCTTTTGGCCCTATAACAAATTAAACAAGTAACAGTTTTTGTCGTAAACATTTATACCTGATAAGAAAACTATTAATGAATCGATTATAAAAGCGAAGGAAATATATTTTATGATTAAAGCAATTATTTTTATTAGTTATATAATATTTTTCCATATATGAATTATGATCTTATAAAATAAAACAATTTAAATTACTTTGTTTCCTATTAAGTAGAATAATTTTGATATTCAGAATATATTTTTTGATCTAACCAACCATATGAAAGTAACATTTTTAAAGCAGCATAATCATTATCTGTGTACCATCTTTTTAAATTATCAATGGCAACCTTGCTAAGGTCTTTGGAGTAAATAGTATTAGTTTTTCTTATATGATTTAAATAGTACTTGTTGTTCTCATTCTTTAAATTATCAAATATGATTTTTTGTGAGCGATTTTTTTCTTGATAATTATTTATATCTTCATCTATATATTCTAATCTACCTACAAATATTATTTGATCGTTTTTTCTTTCTATAAACTTACCATTATATAAATACCATCCAATACTTTTGTAAATGTGTCCTTTCTTACTTAGCATAAGTTTTCTAGCCTTTTTTCTTATTTCCTCATTGCTAGAGTAGATTGATTCTGCTAAATCATTTGCAGTCTCAAAGTAGTTTATTAAGTTGTCGTAGGATTTACTAAAGGCAATTCCGTTACGTATTCTTTCTCTAATATTTGCAGGGGCTGGGCAATTTTCCAAGCTTAATTTATCCTCTTTAATGCTGTTTAAATCAAAATCAATAATACTTTTACTGTAATTAAATGCTGATACAAATCTAGCCAATGGATTTCTAACTATAAAAAAATATTTATCTTTATTAGATCTGAATATTGGGGGCCTTTCTTCATGATAAATCCTGATATTTTTATTATTTTTCTTTAGGGAAGAAATTGTTGAGGTTCCACCACATTTACCTATATGAATAAAAACTAATTTTTTTTCATTTTTTAAATCTTCAAGAAGTCTGTTAGAAAGCTTGAAGATTTTTTTTTTAAATTTTCTTAACAAAGATAAATATTCTTTCTTCATAGTGAATTTTTAGTTTTTTTCAATTTAAAGTTGATTATTCTCATTATATGAATATAAACCTCAAAATCTTATCATATATATTGAATTAATAGCAAATAAAACTGAATATGTTTGGTTGAAGTCAATAATTATAATCTATTCAAAGATTAAATTTCTGCCTGTAAACTAATATAATAATATTCATCCATTAGTATTAACTTTCTTTCGCTAGCATATATAAAATTAGAAAAACAGGATTCTTTTATCAATAGCTTTTTGTTTTGGCAAGTACTTTTTCTAGGTTACCTAAAAAACTTAGAACTTATCTTTATTTATTAATTCAATATATAATAGTTTTTTTCTCACCTGTCAAAGTATTAATAAAAACAATTAATCATCATCTATTCCTAATGTTAAAGCCGTTAAAGTATTAAAATTTATAGAAAGTAGTTTAAGGCATAGAGCAAGGGTTTAAAAATCATGATTAAAAGTATTCAATATTGTGATCATCCAATTTTGTCTATCATTACTGTATGTAGAAACTCTGAAAGGACTATAAGCACTACGATTAAATCAGTTTTATATGCTTTGAATAGATTTGAATCACTTGAATATATAATACAAGACGGATTTTCTACAGATAATACAATTCATATTGTCAATGAAATGACATTTGAACATCCTAGAATTAATGTTTTTCAAGAAGTAGATAATGGAATATATGATGCAATGAATAAAGGGATGCAAAAGGCTAATGCCAAATATATACTTTATCTAAATTCCGATGATATTTTATTAGAAGAATTTAGTTCAGAATATTTTATAAGATTATTAGATAATGACTTAGATTATATTGTTGCACCAGTGTTGTTTTTTAAACGTCCATCTTTAAAAATAAGGCGTATATGGAATGTTGGTAATAATAAATCAAATATTTTATCTAGATTGTTTTTGGCTTCTTACCCACCGCACCCTGGATTTGTATGTAAGACTAAGCATTTAAGAAAGTTTAAGTTCGATACTAGATTTTCAATAGCAGCTGATTATTTGCAAATGAAGTTAATAACTTCTAACAAGGAATTAAAAATGAACTATTGTAAAAAACCAATAATTGCAATGGCTATGGGTGGTAAATCAAATCAGTTGAATGGTCTATTAAAGGCTTCTAGGGAAATAAAAGAGATACAGTTAATAACAAAGGAAAAGGAATCTATTTTAATTCGCTATATTAGAAATTTAATTCAACATATTATTCCTTGGTTTAGAAAGGAAAGATTTGTTAAAACCTATTTTAAATAAACTTAATCCTGCTAGCTTTTCATTAGATTTGTTATTCATTAAATAATTTATATTCTATCTAGAAATCTCATTCCTTTATTAGAATTTACAACTAAAAATATTGTCAATTAAATACCAAATATAGAATATTTAACAAATCATTCAATCAGAGATAAAATAAATAATAAGTGTAAAATATAAAAAATATTTAATCCTATTATTTAATTATTATTCTATTAAATAACTGGCAATCAAAAAAATATTACAAAATAAATTCGACATTAAAACTATCTTTAAAAAAATATGAATTTATTATTATAAATTATTTCTTAATACTATTTACAGGCAGCTAAAAAAGAGAGGCCTAATTATCCGTTGTTATTACGGAGGATTATTGAGTTGGAGCTCATATGCTTAAACGTTTAAAGTCAGATTTTTATTTAGATCGATTGATTATATCAAGGGCGGCGAATTTTCTTCTTTATCTTCTGATGAGTTTGTTCTTGTAGACTTGAGTGATTCTGTCTTGGTTAGAAGAGCAATGAGATTATTTGGTATTTCTATTAATTGTTATGAGCAAACTTGTGATTTTAATTATGAACAGTTTGATCAAATATATAAATTTTCTTCTGAGATGGGTGATGGTGTCTTTTTTTTACAGAAGATAATGATGCCGATATCATGTACAATTCGTCTACAAGTAATATAAAATTGTTAGATCAACTATGCAAGCTCAATAATTGAACATGCAAAGGATTTCTTTGGTAAACCCTTATTCAGGAAGAGGTGGTGCTTCTCTAGGCACATATCGTCTGTATAAGTTTTTATGTAAATTTTATCCCTCTAAGATTATTGATTTAGAGGTCGTAATTGATACTAAAACGCATCCGGCAAGTAGAAGGTCAAATTACATATTTCAAGGAATTTTACTTCTTCAGTCATTGATTAACAAGTTGTTAGTAAAAGCCCTTTCTAAAGGAAAATTAGAAGTTGGGTATAGCTTTCTTATTCCTATTTCACTCCCTGCGTTATTTATATATCTAAGAATAATTAAATCAAATAAAGTTTATCTTCATTCCCTTGGAAGCGGTTTTGCATGCTTTCTTTCACTTCCTCTCTTGATAAATAAAGCAAAAATAGCAAAACAAGCTGATGAATGGATGCTAACCGGAGGCTGCCATTACACATATGGGTGTAAAGAATTAGAAAACGGATGTTCAAATTGTCCTCATTTTAATTATTTAGGGAGAATGATAATCAGACATAATTTTAAATTCAAAAGAAATCTTCTTGAAAATACTTCAATTATCTGCGTTTCTCCTTCTAAATGGCTGCAAAAGAAATTTGCAGATGTAATTGGTGAAAGGTCTAGGTATATCCCTAACTCGGCTCAAAATATAATGCCATCAAAGGTTGATAATGCTTTAATAAACAATTTTAAAAAATATGATGATTCTATAGACAAGAATTTATTAACTATTGGCATTGCGGCTACTTATTTAAATGATAAAAGAAAAAATTTTCAAGAATTAATTCCTATTATAATTAAACTATTAAGGAATGGTCGTTTCAATATAATCTTATGTGGTAGAGATTCAAATAATTATAAATTAATCATAAAGAGTAAAATAAAAGATTCCGATATTGGAAGGCTATATTCATATGGTAACTTAAACCCGTTGTTAATGAATTTATTTTATAAAAAAAATGATATCATAATTCATGCTGCTGATTATGATAATAGTCCAAATATTGTGACTGAATCAATCGCACAGGGAGTGCCTTGTCTTGTTACTGATAAATGTGGAAACCCAGAGCACATAAGAGCAAGCTTGGGAGGCTGTGTCGTTGACAATCTAAATAATATATATAATAAATTAGTTGAATTAGAAAAAGATAGAAAGTTATTGAGAATAATGAGTACTAACGCTTTTAATTATTCCAAAACTATCTTATCTCCTAAGGCAATGGCTGATTCATATTACAATCTATTGATGAGTTCCTGATAAATATTATTAACAAAATGACTATATTTTGCATGTTTAATTATTTTTGCATAGATACATAAGACTAGGTTATGTTTATAATAAAAGTATATATCTAAGTAAATACTTTTTTGAAACTTAATTATTATAATATTTATAAAATTAACTTTAATTTTGAATTATGAGTTTTAAATATTAACCTAGGAGTTGAATTTAGTTTTAATTATGCGTGTCCTAAAAACAACAATTAATTGTAAATATATTATCAATAGTTAAATTTAATAAGTAAAAATAATATTTTTCAAATAATGTGAGTTCACTATTAAAATATACCAAATTAAACTTTATAGGAGGCAAGATATATTAGACTAATAACTCCAAGTTCTGTTTGCTTTAGAATAATCTTCTCAGCAGCTAAGTTGGATAAAACTCAATGTGAGTTTTTTAGTTTTAGTATTATCTAGTTAAATCTACCCACTTTAAAATAAAACAAAAATGCAAGATATGGGTTTCATTTCTCAATGGAAATATATGTATAAATATTACTTGGACAAGAAGTCTAAGGGATATATAGCATATAGCTTGCTATTAGGTTTAACAAGTGCTTTATTTGAGTTCTCATCTGTTCTTTTGTTAGGTTCGACAGCCGACAAAGTACTTGGAGGATCTCCAAAGAGTCAAGTTTCAATAGAAGAATCATTAGTATCAATTGCAATTACATTAGTAATTTGCTTAATAACATTTGTAAATAAGATTGCTGTACTTAAAATAACGAATAAATCATCCGCACTAATCTCCAATAACATTGTAAGGAGTTGTATTGATATAAAACTACTTTTAGGAGAATTACAAAATTTAAATATTAATTATAAACCTATTGGACTTTCAAATAAATATAATGTCCTTACAAATCAATTAACAACTTCAATTGCTAACTTTATATATCCATCTCTTTCATTAATAACTTCTATAACGATACTTATAGCAATATCAATTTCTGGATTAATTAGTAGTCCTATTCTTTTTGTTTTAGGATTAAGCTTGAGTATTATTTTTTATATTTTTATAATTTACTTTACTAGAAGAACAGCTAATCGAAATTCAAAAAGAATTCCATCCTTACAAAAGGATTTTATTGCTTCTATAAAGGAATTATTTACATGGAAGGAAGATATAATTCTATCTGCTAACTATAAGGATTTATTCAATAAGTTAATTAAAGATGAAATTGAGTTAAGGAAGTTACAAGCTGAAAATCGTGTTAATAGATTATTACCTAAACCATTTATAGATGTTGGAATAGCAATTACTATTCTTTTAACTTGTATATTAAGTTTATTTAGAAACGAAGCTAATCCTTCTCTATTAAATATAGCTAGTATAACTTCTGTTGGTTTTGCTTTTCAAAAAATAATTCCTCTAGCTCAAACAATCTTTACTAATTACTATGCATTAATCGTTGGTAAATCAGCATTAGCCAAGATTATAGAAATGACTTTTTTAACTAGTAATAAAAATGAGCAGTTAATTAGTAATTCAATAACTAATACTGATTTTAGTGGACGTGAAATTGATATCGAAGAAGGAGAGTGGTATGTAGAATTACGTTCAGTTAGTCTTGAACATAAGTCAACTAAGAAATTGTTAATCTATAAAGATGTTAGTTTTAAAGGATCAGGCTTATTTGTGATTACTGGAAAGTCAGGTTCTGGAAAGTCCACATTACTAGATATTATTTCAGGAATTAAAATTCCTACAAAAGGCAGAGTTAATTTCTATGAAAAGAAAAAAGGATGGAATAATAGAAATTTTTGCTATGACAATTATCAATTTTCGGGACCTAGGATAGACTTGTTGCGACAAGATATCCCTTTATATAATGGAACTTTATTAGAGAACTTAATAGGTAATTCATTTATTAATTTAGAGGATAAGAGAAAATTAATTGCGCAATTAATAAATGCTAAACTTGATGATTTGGTTTCTACTCTTGATAATAACGATATAAATCTTGGTGATAAAGTAGATGCACTAAGCGGAGGTCAATTAAGGAGAATAGGTCTTATTAGAAGTATTTTCCGTGAACCTGAAATATTTCTGTTAGATGAACCAACTTCTAATCTAGATCATGAATCGAGATTGTGTGTTATTGAAATCATTAAGAAGATAAGTAAAACGAAAATGGTTATAGTCTCAACACATGATACTAATTTGATAGATATTGCTCAAGATAAATATGATATAAGCCAAGAATAGAAAATATTTAGTTCTCTCTTTAAAGTTTATATAAGTTTTTTTATGAATTTAGAATTTCATATCTTATATTTATTTTTAGAATTTCAATAATGTTCAGAAATATAGGATTTTTTATAAATCTAATTTAATTTTAAACTTTGATTTATTTGTCGATTATCTCAAAAAGTTATTTAAGAATATTTCTATGATATACTTTTAGTATAAAAATATTGGAAGAAATAAAATAAGAAATGATATAATATATATAAAACTAAACTTTGTAATTGTTCAATTTTTAATTATGCTTAGGAAGAAAATAAAAAATTTAGTCAATGCATTTACAGAGAGTACACTTATTTATTATATTAATTTATTATCTAAGACAATTACCCCAAGTATAAAACGAAATAAATCAGTTGTTCTTTATGCAGTATTTGGTAGATTTTATATTTTAATGGCAATTTTAAGTGCTTTATCAGCGATAGAAAATGGCTATTCGGGCGAGATTATTATTTATGTTACCGAGGAGACAGATATCGATCATTCCTTATCTATTATATGTTCCAATTTTGGCATTAATATACACAAAATATCATCGAATACTGTACAAAATTTTAAAAAGAATAGTTTTAAATTGTTCGCTATTAATCATTTTATTTTAAATAATAGTAAATTTAATGGTTGTTTATTATATTTGGATAGTGATTCTCTTATCCAGAAAAATCTAAATTATATATTTGATGTAATTGATACAGCCCCTTTGTGTCTAACGCATAGTTCATTCCCTGAACTAAGGTATAAAAAACTAATCGGTGAAATTGAGCATTTTGGTAAAAAGTTTGAATATGATATTACTACACCTAAATATATTCCATTGCTCAACGGTGGCATCATAGGAATTAATTTTAATTATACTATAAACAAAAAGATCTTTAGAGAAATTAATTCTGATTATATAAGTTGTGACTATGTTGATGACCAGGCATACATTAGAAAGATTGTTTATGAAAATAATATATATCCTTTATACCTTGATGCTCGAGTTAATAAACTTAAAGGTCGAAAAGACAAAGATATTGTCTTTAGGCATTTCGCTGGTAAGGGCCGTATTGATTTGATCCCTCATCTACTCATTATGTCAATAAAATTATATTTTTCAAGAATAGCGAGTAAATTTCAGTAACATAAATGATACAATTAAATTATTAATTATATCAGTATAGTCTTTATTAAGACTATACTATTGCTAAAATGTTTCAATTCCAGCTACTATAATATTTAATTATTATAATTATGCCTTATTTTAAAAAATATAATTATTTATTTATTCATATTCCAAAGTGTGGAGGATCAACGATAGAGAAAGCGCTAGGCGATGATGAATTAAGTTTGGATATTCTAAATGAAAAAAATCATTTTTCTTTAAAGATGTTAAAATCATTAAAAAATAAAATTATTCATCGTAAATATTTATCTAAGTCTAAAGTATATAGAAGTATTTCTAGAAACCTTGCTGGTATTAATGGCTATGTCTTTTTACAGCACAAAACTTTAGAAGATATAATTAGGCTGAATTATATTGCTATTGAAAAGATAAAAACTCTAAAAATACTAACATGTGTACGTAATCCTTATTCAAGGGTAAGATCAGTATTCCAGTATTGGTATCCATATTTTAAAATGGATATAGATAAATTTATTGTAAATGCATTAACTATACCTAACCAATTACCATTATTAGATATTCATAGATATCATTTTCTACATCAATCATATTATATTAAAAATAGTTTAATGTTACCTGTTAAAATTTGCAGACTTGAAAGCCTATTAAGTGATATAAAAAAAATCGATGACGATATTATTTATAATCGGATTAAAGCTACTAAGCCTATCAATAATTCCAAGCCTATTAATACATGCATAAAAAAAAGTACTATTGATCTTATATATAAATATTATCGTCAGGATTTTTTAGAATTTGGTTATAGTAAAGACTCATGGAAGAGTTATTTCTTACTGGAAAAATAATTATATGAAAAATATACTTTTTTATAGATTTAATCTCTATCCATTATTCTCAAATCTTTCTTATTTTTTATTTTGTTTGCCTTACATAAGTCCAATTATTATTTTTCCTACTGATACTCAACCTTGGGTAATTATTATCCCTTTTCTCACCTTTCTAATTAAACCAAATATAAGTAAAGAGTTGTTTAGTATTATTATAATATGCTTAATCTATTTTTCATATTATATTTTTACTTTAGATAAAATATTTACATTTGAAACAGTTAGATTTGCAAGTAATATATTTTCTATTTGCTTGACTATATATATTGGTTTGTCTAGAAGTAGTTTAAGCAATTACAAAATACTAAAACTTGTCGGTTGGATTATTATCATAACTTCTATATTAAATTTTTTGTTTCCAAGTCATTTCCTTTCGATTACTAAGTATTTTGTCGCAACTCAATCAGGGGGGCAGATTAGAGGCATTAAAGGGTTGGCGCCAGAGCCCAGTTTTTGGGCTTGGAATTGTATTGGCTTGGCACTTTTGACTTTAGTTAATGAATATAATTTAAAAAGGACTAATTATCATTTATCACAACCTAAAGTTTTGCCAATTTCAGAGAATGTTTTAAGAGTCTTATTGCTAATACTATCCGCCTTATTATCAAAAGCAGGAGTCCTTATTCTTATGACTCCAGTTATTTTGTCGATCTTGATAATTGTTTTTGGTAATATTGCCTTCTCTTTTTCTAATGCTCTTTTAAATTTAAAAATTAAATTTAATTTATTAATTTTGGGTTTACTTACTATCTTAGGTTCATTTTCTGGTGGTTATTTTATATATAACTTAGGAGGTAGATCACTTAAATATCTTGAATTTTTTTCTTGGAGCAACTTTAAATCTGTCCAAGGAATTATTAATACTGATAATTCAGTTGATGCCAGGCTAGGTGGTATTCTCCTTGGAATACAGTCGTTTTTTCAGGAAAATATTATATTTGGAAATGGTTCAAATACTTGTAGATACGTTAAGAATATGGTTTTTGAGATTTTTGACGGTGAATTGTCGTTTGATCGTGCAGGCCATTCATCAATTGGTTGTGGACTTTATGAACATGGTATAGTTTTTATTGTTTTTCTTGGTACATTATTGTTCTTAATAGTTAATAACTATATGCACATAAAAAAATATACTACCTCAGGAATTTTCTTTAATATTTTGACTAGCTATTTCTTTATTATATCTATTACAACTAATAATCCTATTGGCTATTCTATTTCTTGGTTGATAATGGTTACTCAATTCATGCCAAAGAAATCACTGATTAAGAATATTAGAAATTTAAATACCTCTCAAGTAATCTTTAAATAAAATGTATATTTTATTTACACTTTTAATCTGGTCAATCTAATTGAATAAATACTTCAAAGTTAATCTCATTTAAAGTAAATATATTTCATTACTATTATTGAGTTTTATTTTTAAAAACGGTTTGATCCTATTACGACCATATTATTCCAACTCAAAGAATAATCAATTTAGTAGTAAACCTGATATGATAAATTTCTAATAATATCATCTGGCAAACTTATGCCAGTTTAAAAATAAGAATATGTCCAATACTAGAAAAATTGTTATTACTGGATCTCATGGCTTCATTGGAACAAATTTAGCGATGAAATTATCTAAAATAAAAGATATTAGTTTAATTGGTGTCGATTCTTGTATTAGTGGGAGTAACAACAAAATGTATACTGATCATTTCATGAAACATTATCAATTTTGCTTAACGAATATAAACCAGTTAAAAAATGTATTAGAAGGTGCACATATTGTTATTCATTTGGCAGCAAAAGGAAATGTTATAGATTCTCTTAAAGACCCTATTTCAAATCTCCATTCAAATGTAACTTCAACGGTTTGCCTTTTAGAAGCAATGAGAATTAGCGGTGTAAGAAATATAATCTTTTCTTCTACTGGGGGAGCATTAATGGGAAATACTAAGCCTCCAGTAAATGAAGAATCGCTACCTTCTCCGATTTCTCCTTACGGAGCAAGTAAAAATGCTTGTGAAGGTTATCTTTCCTCATATGCTGAATCTTATAATTTCAACTCAATTATATTAAGATTTGGCAATGTATATGGGAAGTATTCATCTCATAAAATTGGTGTAATAAATCAATGGATAAGAAGAGTTATTCAAGGAATTGACTTGGAAATATATGGCGATGGTTCGTCTACAAGAGACTACATACATGTTGATGATATATGTCAGGGGATTTATTTGGCTTCCGAAAGATTAAGAGAAAAGTCAACCCATGGCATATTAGAGAAGTATCACTTAGCAAATAATCAGGAAATTTCTTTAAATCAAATTTTAAATCATTTAAAAAAAATATCTGATAAGCCTATTTCATCTAAATATTATCCAACAAGAAAGGGAGAAGTCTATCGAAATAGTTCCGAAAATAAGCTTGCTAGAGATAAACTTGGCTTTATTCCGAAGGTTGCATTTGGGGAAGGAGTCAAACAACTATATAACTGGATTAAGAATGAAGAATTTGATCTTGGATAACCTAAATATATAAATTTATGTTTTTGAATTAATCTGATTTAGAGCTAGTAATCCAATAATAGGTTTCTTTTGCCACAAAAGTTTTTTTCTGGTCTCTATAACTTCCCTTCTTTTAGTAACTCCTAGAGCAGTAATAAATATCAAGTTAGAGTATTTAGTTGCTTCTCTTATATCTTTCGTGAACTTAATTTGGCGATTCTTTAAAAATGGTTCTAAGTTTTGATTAAGCTTTGTAATCGCAGATTCAGTTATTTCACCAATTGCTATTAAAGCAATACTTCCTTCAGTATTTGAAATTGGTCCAGATACCAACAATTCTAGGGGCTCTATCCATGATTGGTTTTGATTAACTGAGAGTTCTGTAAGCAATGGGCATTGTACCAATGACTCCATTTCATTTATGGAAAAAATAATATCTTTTCTTCTTTCGGTAATCAATGCGGCACTACTCCCGATAAAGGCAACACCTAAAAGACCAAGAGCTAAATATCTTGTCTTCCTAGGTGCGACTGGGAAGGGAAGCAATGTTGGTGTTGTAATTAGTTCCCAAGGGTCTTCACTACGAGCTTTTTCAAGTAAAACAAGCCTGTATTCATCCTTTAGTTTGTTAAGGGTAACTTTGTCTTTTTGGGCATCACTTAGAAGTTGTCTATATTTTATTAACACTCCTTCTGGGCGTTCTGCTGCCTTTAACCTTCCCTTGGCATCATTTCTTTCTGCAATTAGGAAACCTTTAACTTGTCTCTTTAGCAAGTCAATTAGAAATATTCTTCTTTCGATTAAATCTTGAATCTTTTTATCAGATTCTTTAAAGGTTAATCGTATTTGTGAAAGATCAGAGTCGATTGATTTTAAATTATTTGATAATTCAGAAAGGGATGGTATCGTTGAAGCAAAATACATTATTTGATCAGGATCATCTGTTAATTTTTCAATTTGAACCAACTGTTGATCAATAAGTCTAATTTTATCGGCGGCTTTTATTCTAATATTTTCAATATTTATAGAGTTAGGAATTTCTGTATCAATTTCTGAAAAATCTAGAAGACTTAGATCATTATTAATTGCATATTTCTGAGCTGCCTTAAGCGAATTAAGGCTTTCATTTTTGAAAAATTCAATTTGATCCTCATAAAAATTCATTGCCAATTCAACATCCCTCAATTTATTTTTACCTGAATATTCTTGATAAGCACTCGAAATCTTCTTTAGTACTGGCAACACAAGTTCTTTATCTGTATCTATATATGAAATGTTTAATATTGATGTATTTTTTTCTAAGTTAATATCAAGATATTTATTTTTCCAATTATTAAATCTAAGCTTCTCAATAGAAGATCTATTTTTTGACTCCTTTTGAGTCTTTACAAATTCATAAACATTTAATAAAACTGATGGGCTTTCCAAAACCCCAACCTCGGTTTCTAGCCCTTTAGATTGACGGCCAGAACTGATCAATTGTTCTACAGATTGAGTTAATCCCATAGGAGTCTTGCTTGAATTATCAATTACGATTTGAAAGTCACCTTGCCATACTTTTTTTTGGCTAAAAGCAATTAAACCACTAAGGATTAGTCCATAAAGGCTAACTTTTCCTATCAATCTTTTATTTCTATATAAAGATGAGAAAAGCTGTTTTAGATCTATTTCATCATCGATTAATGGATTATCTTTTCCATTATTCAAAGGAAAATTTTGATTTGGGACCATTCTTTTAAAAGTACTTTCCTATATGTTATAAAGAATACTCGAAAGAAAGAACTATTCAATATTTTGAGCATTTTTGAGAAACAATTCAAATGGTAAGCTTTTCTAGGTAATTAATTAATTATTTATTTATGCTTGGCTTAGATTCAAATTGAATGATTTCAAATGTATTATGAGTGTTAATTATTATAGATATATCAATATCTTTTGTTTAAATCTAATATCTAACAGTCAATAATTTCAGAATGAGAAACCTATATGCATAATATATGTTGTAATATTTTTCATTTGATTGCTGTTTACTCACTATTTTATTTGAATAATAGGGTTAGATTATTTGTTTAAATTTGTTCTTTCAATATATTTACTTTCATTTTTCAGTATAAATAAGGCCTTAGAAAGACTCTCATGATAATAATTAAATCAAAATAATAAAAAAAAATTAAATCAATCAATAGGTTGAATTTCTATTGAAACGGAAAGTTAGTCAAGGTTTTACTAATGGAAATTGATTTTATGCAACGCTCCCTGCAAGATTCGAACTTGCGGCCCACTGCTTAGAAGGCAGTTGCTCTATCCAGCTGAGCTAAGGGAGCATAGAGATTTTTTATCATTTGGTCAGAATGTTGCCCTTAGG
>PBFJ01000038.1 GCA_002718715.1 bacterium | reverse complement strand
TTTCATACGTGGAAAGGTGCCGGAGTGGCTGAACGGGACTCCCTGCTAAGGAGTTGTACTCGTAAGGGTACCAAGGGTTCGAATCCCTTTCTTTCCGCCATTTTTTATTTTAAAAATTATGAAAATCTATTTAGTTAGACATGGAGAAACATTTGATAATGTTTCTGGTTTTATTGCAGGACACTTACCTGGTAAATTAACAGAAGCAGGAAGAAAACAGTCCCACAACGCGGGTCTTGACCTTATGAATACTCAAATAGATAAAGTTTACTGCTCTGATCTAGCTAGAGCTCGTGAAACTTTTGAGGAAATCCAAAACATCTGTAAGTTTGATTGTGAAATTGAATTCACTGAAAAAATAAGAGAGCGTTTCTTTGGTGAATATGAAGGTTTTTACCAAAAAGAATTCAAATGGAGTAAAGAAGATGTAATGGCCTTTAGAAACCCAATAAACGGTGAATCGTGTAACGATCTTTTAGCTAGAGCTCAGGACTTTTTAGATGAAGTCAAAAACTCAAAATATCAAAATATTCTTATTGTTAGCCATTGCCTTTTTTTGAAGGCATTGTTGTGTGCTCATAATGGAGCTGGTCTGGACGAATATTTCACAATGAAAGAAATTCCGAATGCAAGTATTACGATTATAGAAATTTAAAAAAGGCCAAAGTGGCCTTTTTGTTTTATTCTGCGCTTTTAAATTTCTCTATATATCCTTCGAGTTTAAATAAAGAATCTACAGAAATTTCGGATTCCTTAGTTTCAAATACTGAACATTTTTCAGCCTCGATATTTTCCTTACATTGAAACCCCAGAATTTGAAACAGATCAATTAATTCTGGTTCAGCAGGATTTAAGAGATCAATTTGCATTGGTTTTTGATAGGTATATTTTTCTACATTATCAATTTCATTTAACCTCGCAGTGTTAGGACATCGAAAGGCCGTAAATATTTCGCCCAACGCTCCTAGATTTAAATATTCATCTCTGATTGGAAATTTAAGACTTCCATCATCTAATTTCTCAGGATCTTGGTTACAATATAAATCCTCCTCTTGCCTTAATGTTGCTTGAGCTTGTTCGGCTTGATCTTCTGGAGTTTGGCTATTTATACCCTCTCTTAATTCTTGGCAATATTCGTAGAAAGTTTTAATCTGAAACATCATAAAAGCAGGGAAATTATACTCATTACAAGATTGAATATCGAATCTGTCTTCAGCTTCAAGTCTCCATTGTTGTTTTTGACCTTCAAAAGTTTCAGCATCATATTCACTACTATCCGTTAAAATTGGATACTCAATAACATTAAAATCTTTCAATTCAGAAGGTAAGTTAAGGTAATAAATACCATTTTTACTATGATAATCTGCTGCTTTAGAATTTTTTTCAAAGTTATCTTGGTCATCATCATAAAAAACAACTGATTCTAAAATACTATCTACTAACTCTTGATTTTGAATGTTAGTTTTGTAAAAAACAGTAAAATAACTCATTTCCTTATAAAAAGTATGATCATAAATTGGGTCTTCAATTTCATCTAAGCTTGTATTGTATACAGACACTATAGAAATACAAGATTGATTTTCATCATAAAAATTATATAAAGTTTGGTTTATCATTCTATAGTAATTTGGAGTCTTACAATCACTTGAAATTTGATTAACTAAGTTGTCTTTTATTTTTAAAGTATCCCATGAAACTACAAGATCTTTTCTGTCTTTTAAATAATCATCTAATTTGTCTTGTTTAAAGTTAATCAAACGTGCGATCATATCGGCCATTTGATCTCTTCTAAGATTATAATGAAAATAATCTGTATCCAAGGGAATTAAATTATGGCTACTTGCTTTATCAACTACTCCTTTGTACCACCTGTCGGTTTCTTGGTAGTCTAAATCTCCAGATTTTAAAGTCATCTTAATTGCCTCCACTAAAGTAACTGGATTATTAGGCCTAAACTCTTTTCCATCATTATAACCTTTGATCCACTGATTTTCCTTAGCCCAACAAACATATTTTGCAAACCAGTCGCTTGAATTTACATCTTCAAAACAATTCTGATTTTGATACCCATCAAGTACTCCCGAGTTAGATTCCTCAACTAAAAATTTAGACTCAATTAAGATTTTAAGCATTTCACTTCTGGAAATATTTCTATCTACTCCAAAAGATCCATCTGTATATCCCTTTACTATTTGATTTTCTTGTAAGAGATTAATTCCGTCTTTATATAAAGTATCCCATTTAACATCTGTAAAGTTTGCGTAACCTACATTTGTAAAAATGAAAATAAATAAAAAGGCTAATAATTTTTTCATTTTATTAATTTAAATTGTATTTAGTTTTTATTTCATCTGGACTTAAATCTAAATCTGCTTCTTTTGTGCGAACATGAACCCCATCAATTAGCTCGTATTTTCGATTGTTATTAATGTGGTGTTTTTTCAAAATAGCTTCTTCTAAATTTATTCCTAACATTTCAGACAGTCCAAGTAAATAAATTGCAATATCAGCTAATTCTAAATCTAAGTCTGGCTTCTTTTTGTGATAAGCATTAAATGCCTCAGAGGCTTCCTCTTGAAGATAGCAGAATTCTAAATAGATATCCGTGAGATTGTATCCCCTTTCTTTTTTAAGATTATATATGCTTTGCTGTAACTTTTTTAAATCCATACAATAAGGTTATACAGATTAATTCTACACCTTTTTAACTCAGGAAAAAATGCTTTCATACAACTATACTTAAATCCATCAAGTCTTTTTTGAACAAGTATTATGGATTGATGTAAAACTTTGGTGTATATTGATATGCTTTAATCCTTAAATTAATGATAATCAAAAAAAACTTGAATGTATATAAATGTGATACAATTAAATAAATAAAAAAATACAACTATGAAATATATATTATGGTATCTAGGTTCTTTTTTAACCTTCTTAATAATTGACCTGACTTGGTTAGGGGTCGTTGCTTTAAATTTTTACAATGCTAAACTCAAAGATTTAAAAGCTACCGATGTAAACTGGTCAGCTGCTATAATATTTTATTTATTGTTTGTTGCGGGTTTATTATATTTTGTGGTGCATCCAGCAATTATGCAAAAAAACATAAAAATGGCTGCTTTTAACGGAGCCTTACTTGGATTCTTTGCATATATGACCTATGACTTAACAAATTTAGCAGTAATTAGAAATTGGCCTCTAGATATGTCTTTAGTTGATATAGCCTGGGGAACAGTTTTAGGTTGTGCTGTTTGTACGGTTTCATATTTAATTGGTAGCAAAGTTTTATGATTTTAAGTTCAATAGCAATACTTAACGCACTTTCCATTCTTTATGCCGTAAAAAAGCATAGATATGATATTGCCGATGTTCTGTGGGGCTTAAACATTTTGCTGTTTTGCATTTATTTTTCAACCTCGAATATAGTCATGTTTGATTATAGCTCACTGTCAATTTTATTTGTCTTTATTTGGGGATTAAGGCTTTCTATTCATATTGGAATGCGTTTTCTAAAGAAGACCTCTCAGGATCAAAGATATGTAGACTTAGTAAAAAGTAGTAAAAATGCATTTTTTAAAATTTCAAAAGTATTTTTATTGCAAATTTTCTTAGCTATTTTAATGTCTGCAGTATTTTGGAATTCAACTGAAGCTTATAATTTAAGCTGGAATATTATCTTAGGTACTCTTTTATTTATTTTTGGTTTTGGATTTGAAGTTATTTCTGATAATCAGCTTAAAAATTTTGTAAACAACCCTAAAAACAATGGGGAAATCTGTACGGAAGGCTTGTACTCTTTAAGTCGTCATCCAAATTATTTTGGTGAAGTTGTTTTATGGTGGGGTATATGGTTTATAAATGGATTTACATTAACTGGATTAATTACGCCTGTTTTAATTAGCTTTTTAATTGTAAAAGTTTCTGGTATACCTATGAGCGAAAGGTATTTATCAAAGAAAAATGGATTTGATGAATATGCTAAAAAAACTAACCTATTTATTCCTTGGAAAAGAAAATAATTTTAGTTGCTAATGGACCTTTGCTTACAAAGCAAACATTGAAAATGAATGCTTATAGCCTAAGGACTATACAGTTTATTGAAGGCTTAAAGGATTTAAACCCAAAAGTAATTCTATTGGACAGTAAAGATAATTATAAAAACAAGAAATTTCCGAAGATTAAAGGAGTTTCATTTTATGAAAAATTTTCTGAAATTAAAAAGGTAGTAAAAAAACATAGACCTGAATTTTTAATATCTGTTAACAACTATACTTCTTACCTTTGCTCTAAAATTCCTGGAAGTTTTTATAGAATTTGTGACTTAAACGGGACTTTACCCTATGAACTTCAGGCTCAATGTTCGGTTGAAAAAAATGACTTTCGATTTAGGCTTATCAACCAAAGACAAAAAAGGATCATAAAAAAAGCTGATTTAATTACAACTGTGAGTAATCCTCAGAAAAATTCTGTAATTGGTCAACAAAGTTTATTAGGGAGCTGTGGATATATGAACCTTGGGAAAAAGCTGGTTTCTGTGGTTGAGAATTCTCAAGTAAGCAAATTTGATGATTGTTATAACAACGAAAAGTTTAGTATGGATATTCCGGTAAATAGTCAAAAAGTCTTATTTTTAGGAAGCTTTAATAATTGGGTAGACGAAATCACTCTTATAAAATCTTTTGCCTACGCTAAAAGGAAGAATCCAAATCTAGTACTACTTTTAACTGGAAAAAAAGAAAATATTTTTGGAAATAAAAAATATGAAAATTTTAGAAAATTAGCTGAAGAAGATAATTTGAAAGATTCTATTTTTCATTTGGGATTTATAGATTATTTAGACATGAAATCCTTAATTGAGTTTTGTGACCTTGGTATTGTTTGTGACTTAGATATTTATGAAAGTCAACTTGGTGCCAGAAATAGAATCAATGAAATGATGAAATTTAAACTTCCTGTAATTTGTACAAAAAACAGTCAAATCTCTAAAATAATTTATGATTTAAATTCTAACCTAGTAGCCAAAAGTGGCGACTATAAAGATATTGCAAAAAAAATTAATTGGGCTTTAGATAAAGAAAATAAAAAACAAATAAATTTAACATTAAAATCTTTCAATTCAATTTACTTAGATAACCAAAACCTTCTTCAACCAATTAAAGACTTCATAAAAGATCCCTTTAAAAAATCTAAGCTGAAAATTCATCCTCTTAAATTTATTATTAAGAAATTAATTAAAACTTTTAATCTTTAGGTATTGGTTTATCTATATTTACGCTGAATAATCTTCTTGAGAGAGTGTCAACGAAAACCAGGAACAATCCTAGTCCTATTAATATATAAAACATTGTAAATATTTTAGATATTGCTGTGGTTGGATTTAAATCTCCATACCCAACAGTTGTTAGAGTAACTACTGAAAAATAAACACAATCAAGCCAAGACCAACCTTCTACAATACGGTAAAAAACCGTTCCAATCATTAAGCATACAGCTACTAAAATACTTAATAGCCTAAACTCGCTATTCCTAAAACTTTTTTTGATAGCTTTATTTAAGTTGATAACGTTGGTTACAAATCTAATCATCTTGATTTTTGTGTTTAAACATTTAGAATAATTTCTTGGGTGAAATAGATTTAATACTTTTAATTCTATTCTATATATGATACAATAAAACGATAACCAAAAGCAACATGCAATTAAAAGAAATTTACAAAAACCATAAAAAGAAACTAATTTGGGGCGCTGTAGCACTTGTTTTAATAGTTGTTTTTAAACCATCTGATAAAGAACCTACCATTGAAACTCAAACCGTAGAAAGAGGAGACTTAAGACAAGAAGTTTCTTTAACTGGAACTGTTGAATCTAGAAATATTGCTTCTTTAGCTTTTGAAGGAAGCGGAAAGGTTCAAAAAATTCATGTTTCTGAAAATCAAAAAGTTAAGAAAGGTGAAAAACTAATTTCTTTAAATGCTGATACGTTTTTTGCTAGAAGATCTCAAAATTTTGCAAGATATGAAGTTGAAAAACTAAGAGAAAAAGAAGCTGAAAGACTTTTAGATGTAGAAAAAGCTAAATTGGAAGACTTAAAATCAGGTGCAAAACCATCTGAGGTAAAACTTGCGGAAGAACAATTAAAATCAACTATACAAAAAGAAGAAAGAGCTAATCTTGAAGTTGAAAGGCAAATCCAACAAAACGACACTGAGTATAAAAACCAAGTGAGTAAAAACTTTGCTTCACTTAAGTTAATCAATTCAAAAGTTTATCAAGGAATTTTAGATTTAACTGATCTTCAGTATGAAAATTTTTATGGTTCAAGTAATGAATCTACGCAAATTTCAATTAAAAAAGCTAAATTTATGAGACTGTTTTTTAACACTGATAATGCTGAAAGATATTCTAACTTAGTTATTACTGGATTAAATTCAGGATTATATAATGAAATAATTAATTTTAATAACTCTGAAGACGAATCTAAAGTAATTGCATTAACATCAAGACTGAAAGATGCAACCTCTTCGTTAATTGATGCTTATTCAGCTATAGCTTACACTACAAGTATTGATAGCACCGAAAAAACTTTAATAAATACAAATCTTCAAAGTTTAAACACAGACTTTGCTACTTTAGTTACCAATCAAGTAACACTATCTTCTTTAGAAAGAACTAATGATTCTTTATTGGCTGCCAAGAAAATTGCATTTGAAAATGCTACGCTTTCCAAATTAGAAGCTGAAGTATCCCTTGAAAATGTAAAATCAGGAGCTTCAAAATCTGCAATTTCTGCTCAAGAGCAATTAATTGCACAAAAAGAAATCGCTCTTGAAAGTCAAAAAGCATCGTCTAGAGCTGCTTATGCGTCTGTTGCTGACATTAATTCTGAAATCAACAAAAGAGTTATCACAGCTCCTTTTAATGGTTTAATTACGAAAATAGATATTGATGAAGGTGAAATTGCTTTCTCTAACACTGAGATTGTAGAGGTTATATCGGAAGGAAACTTTGAAATTACTGCAAATATACCTGAGTCAGATATTGCTAAGATTAAAATTGGAGACAGCGCAAGTTTTGATCTTGATGCTTTAAGTTCTGATTTGATTTTTGAAGCAGAAGTTGTAAAAATTTCTGAGTCTGCCAATTTAATTGAAGGAGTTCCTGTTTATGAAGTATTACTTCAAATTACATCGGATACAAATCTTGTTAAAAGTGGGATGACTGCCAACATTGATATTTTGACCGATAAACGTGAAAATGTATTATTTATCCCTTCTAGAGCCGTAACTGATTCTAAAGTGAAAATCTTACTAGAAAATGGTATGATTGAACAAAGAGAAATTAAGACCGGATTAAAATCTTTCGATGCTAAAATTGAAGTAACTTCGGGTCTTGAAGAAGGTGAGAAAGTTATTACATACATGGAAGAAGAAAATGAATAAAATTTTAAAAACTGGTTTATTTTTAGGTTTAAAACAAATACAAAGAGCAAGTCTTTGGAGTAATGCCTTGATAATTTTTGTTATGACCTTAACTTTTTTAAACTTAGTTTTTGTTTCTGGAATTTTAATTGGTTTAGTTGAAGGCTCAAGTCAAGGAGTTAGAAGAGGATACTCTTCAGATGTAATTTTTAAAACTTTAGAAACACAAAGCTATATTCAACAATCCCCTAATATCATAAATGAACTTAAATCTCTCCAGGGTGTAGAAAATGTTACTTCTAGAGTTTTAAGCTCGGGTAAAATTGAAGCTAACTACAGAAACGATTATAATTTATTGGATAAAAATGACTCTTTAAATGTCACAGTTGCTGGGATTAATCCTTTAAAAGAGGATCAAATCACTAATTTATCAAAAATTATTATTGAAGGAGACTATCTAGATGAAAGTAGTTCTAATGAAATATTAATTGGAAGCAAATTACTTGAAAAGTACTCTAGGGTTGTTGAGCCTGGTGCAACTACCTTAAAAAACGTTGAAGTTGGAGACAAAGTAAGACTAAAAATTGAGGATGTTAAAAAAGAATTTACGGTTAAAGGAATAGTAAAAAGCAAGGTTGAGCTGGTTTCTTCAAGAATCTTTATGCTTGATTCTCAGCTACGAGGAATTTTAAATAGACCAAATGCTGGGGCTAATGAAATTGTGGCTCAATTAGATAAAAAAGTTTCCCCAAAAGAAATCACCGATCATTTTAAGACTTCAGAATTCAAAGATAATGCTCAATTTCAAACATGGGAGGAGTCTCAAGGGAGCTTTTTTAAAGATATTCAACTTACCTTTACTATTCTGGGGAATGTAATTGGATCAATTGGATTAATGGTTGCTACCATTACTGTCTTTATTGTGATTTTTATTAATGCTCTGACTCGTAAAAGATATATTGGAATTCTTAAAGGAATAGGTATTGATTCAAAAGCTATCGAAGTGAGTTATGTAATTCAGTCTTTTATTTTTGCTTTTGTTGGTTCGGGAATTGGAATTTTTATATTATTTATTTATTTAGTTCCATTTTTTGTAGCTAATCCAATCGACTTTCCATTTTCAGATGGTATTTTAGCTGTCACCTTTAGTGGAACATTAAATAGAGTTATAATTTTATTGATTGCAACTGTTTTAGCTGGTTATATTCCGGCAAAAATCATTACATCAAAAAATACTTTAGATGCAATATTAGGTAGAGATTAATCCAAACTTTATGATTAAAGCTAGCAAAATTTTTAAAACATATCACAATGGTGTTATTGATGTACCTGTTTTAAAAGGGATTGATTTCGAAATGAAAAAAGGAGATTTTATAGCCCTAACCGGTAAATCTGGAGCTGGTAAATCTACATTACTATATCAACTTGGATTACTTGATGAATTTGACTCTGGAGAGCTTTTCATTGATGGAATTGACACCCATACTATGAGTAGTACTGAGAAAACTCTGTTTAGATTAAACAACTTAGGTTATGTTTTTCAAGATTATGCACTCCTTCCTGAACTTTCAGCGAGTGAAAATATTATGGTACCACTTTTAATGCAAGGAGTACCTGTAAAAGAAGCCTATGAAATTGCTGTTAAAACTCTTGAAAAAGTTGGATTAAAAGCAAAGGCTGACAATTTACCATCTCAACTCTCTGGTGGTGAACAACAAAGAGTTTCAGTGGCTAGAGCCATTGCAAATGAGCCTAAAATTTTGTTTGCAGATGAGCCGACTTCAAACTTGGATACTTTTAATTCAAAGATTGTTTTGGATTTATTTCAAGAATTAAATAAAAAAGGACAAACAATATTATTAATCACTCATGAAATCGAGTATACTAAATATGCAGATAAGGTCATAAGTATGGTTGATGGAAAAATTAACAAATAAAAATGAAACTAATTGAAGTAAAAAATCTATGTCGACATTTTGACACTGAAGGAGTTATTACAAAAGCTCTAAATGGTGTAGATTTTACAATTAATAAAGGAGAATTTGTTGCAATTATGGGTCCAAGTGGATCTGGAAAATCAACTCTTTTACATATTTTAGGATTTTTAGATCGTCATACCGATGGTAAATTTATTTTTGACGGCAAATCTAGTACTAAATTTAGTGATTTAGAGTTAGCGAAGCTCAGAAATAAGGCGGTAGGATTTGTATTCCAATCTTTTAACTTACTTGCGAAATCAAATGTTTTAGAAAACGTAAAACTTCCACTAATGTATTCCGATATTCCAGAGGAAAAATGGGATGAAATTGCAAAAAAGTGTATTGAAGACGTTGGTCTAAGTCATAGAACCTACTATAAAATTACTAGACTTTCGGGTGGTGAAAAACAAAGGGTAGCTATAGCTAGAGCCCTTGTAAATAACCCAAAAATAATTTTTGCGGATGAACCAACTGGTAATTTAGATTCAAAATCTGGACAAAAGGTTATGCAGGTTTTAGAAGACTTAAATAAAAACAAAGAACATACAATAATTCTTATTACTCACGAAACTGAGACTGCTAGCCATGCAGAGAGAATCATTCGACTGAAAGATGGACTTTTAGTAAGTGATAAAAAAGTGCAAAAACGTAGATCCTCTAAAGACTTTAATAAATAATTTGTTTTATGAAAAAAAATATTCTTTTAATCAGAACAGCTTTAAAAGCATTGATTCTTCATAAATCAAGAAGTTTGCTTACAATTTTAGGAATAGTGATTGGGATTGCTTCTATAATTGTAATTATGGCTATGACTCAAGGGGCAACCAATTTGATCGTTTCTGAAATCAAAGGGATTGGCGGAGAAAGCTTTGAAATACTCCCTGGTAAAGATCCCAAAGGTCCTAGTGATTTTGGCAATTTATTTACAGAGTCTCTAAAGAAAAGAGAGCTTGATGCCATTACAAATAAAAGAAATGTACCTTTCATCAAAGAAGTTTCTCCGAATGTCTTAATCCCTGGAAGTGTGAGTTTTGAAAATGAAACATTTTCACCTACAACTTTTGGTGTTGGTGAAGTTTTCATAAGACTTCTAGATATAAATATAGGAAAAGGTAATGCTTTTTCGGCTGGAGATGTGCGTTCTAAATCTCAGATTGTAGTAATTGGTACAGAAGTTGCTGAAAATTTATTTGGAAACAATGATCCAATCGGAAAAAAACTATCTATGAAAAATAGAAAGTTTACGGTTGTTGGGGTTATTGAAAAAACTGGAGCAAAGGCTTTTTTAAACGTTGATAAGCTTGTTTTAATACCCTATTCAACAGCAATGACTTATTTGCTTAATCAAGACTTCTATAACTCAATTTGGGTAAGAGCAGACTCCCCTGAAAACGTAAAAACTGCAATTAGAGATGTTGAGATTACTTTAAGGGACCTTCATGACATTGAAGAAGGCGAAGACGATGATTTTCATATTCAATCTCAAGAAGAAGCTTTGGAAAGAATTTCAACCATAACAGATGTTTTATCTATTTTATTAGTTTCAGTGGCAGCTATTTCTTTGCTCGTTGGAGGTATTGGAATTATGAATGTAATGCTTGTTTCCGTAACTGAAAGAACTAAAGAAATTGGTATTCGAAAAGCTGTGGGGGCTACTGTGTCAGATATTAGAAATCAATTTTTATTTGAAGCAATAACTCTTACTCTAAGCGGAGGCCTACTTGGAGTTTTTATTGGTTTATTTATTTCCTTCTTAGCCGGGAAAATAATAGTAGCCTTAAATCCAGGTCTTAACTGGGTATTCTTCTTCCCATGGTATGCGATAGTTCTATCTGTGACTGTTTCAACTTTAATTGGACTTGTATTTGGTATTTATCCTGCTTTGTCAGCTAGTAAAAAGGATCCGATTAAAACTTTACGTTACGAGTAGTTTTGATATAATTTTATTAAAAGTAACTCTTACAAATGAATAAAAAAGTTTTAGGAATAGTTATAGCTTTAGTTCTAGCTATGGGATTTGGAATTAATTATTTGGCAAATATGCCTGGACCTTTAGATGATTTTACAAAATGTTTAGCTGAAAAAGAAACAATTTTTTATGGATCATTCTTATGTCCAGCTTGCCAACAACAAAAATCTTTATTTGGATCATCTAAAAAATATCTTCCTTATATAGAGTGTTCAAATCCTGATAGATCTCAAACTCAAGCTTGTATTGATGCTGAAATTGAAAATTACCCTACTTGGTTCTTTGGTGACGGAAGTGTTCAAACTGGAATTTTAGAATTAGAAGTTCTAGCTGAAAAATCAGGGTGTCAATTACCATCTAATGAATAAACATGGAATATTTATACAGTTATAATTTTATAATTAGTAATCTAACTCTTATAGGTCATGTATTGCTTGCACTTTTTATAATAGCTTTCTTTTTTAGAAACAAAATAAAAAATCTTTGGTCTTTATATGTAGATAATTATCTTTTTGTAACTCTATTTTTCAGTTTATCAGCTTTCTTGGGAAGTATGTTTTATTCAGTTGTAATTGGTTTTCAACCTTGCAGTTTATGCTATTGGCAAAGGATATTTATGTATCCAATGCTTTTTATATCAACTTTAAGTTTAGTAAGAAAAGAAAAGTTAGATTCATCTTACTTTCTTATGCTAAGTGGAATTGGATCAATAATATCTCTATACCACCTATATTTACAATTCACACCAAACCCTTTGCCTTGTTCATCGACTGGGCAAGGAGTTAGCTGCTCAGAAAATTGGGTGCTAGAATATGGTTATATTACTATACCCGTAATGGCTTTAACTTGCTTTTTACATATATTTATAGTAAATTTATATAATAAGATACAAAAAAATAATTAAAAATTAACATTTAAAACATGGAAGTTCTTCCCGCCGTCATTAATTTAGTTCTGCTGATCATATTATCAGCTATTTTCTCTTCATCGGAGACTGCACTTTATTCAATTTCTCCTGCAAAGGTTAAAGCTTTACAAGCTAAAAAAACAAGAGGGGCAGGCTTGATTGCTAAGCTCAAAGAAAATCCAAATAAAATGTTAGTTGTTATTTTAATTGGTAACAATTTAGCTAATGTTGGTTCTTCTGCTTATGCTACTGTATTTTTCACGGAAGTATTTGGAAGCTACGGAGTCGGACTTGCGACTGGGGTTATGACCTTCGCTCTTTTGATATTTGGTGAAATCTTACCAAAATCTTTTGCGGCCAAGCACAGTGTGAAAATTGCACAATTTGTAGTTTATCCTCTATTAGCTATAGAATATATATTCTATCCACTTGTATGGGTTTTTGAAAAAGCTTTAATGAAATTAACTGGGGACCACATTCAAAGTGTTTCAGAAGAAGAAGTAAAAGCCATGGTTTCTTTAGGAGCCAATGAGGGTACTTTAGAGAAACATGAACAAGAATTCATCGAAAATGTTTTAGAATTTAATGATATCCTGGTTGAAGATGTGATGACTCCAAGAACGCAAATTTTTGCTGCATCTACTCAAACAACCTTAAGAGAATTGATCAGTCAATGCATGGATGAAGGATTTTCTAGAATTCCAATTTATAAAGAAGATATAGATCATATAGAAGGATATATAACTGTAAAAATGCTTCTTGAATTATCGATTGATCAAAAAAACTTAGATAAAACTATTGGTGACTTAGATATTTTGGATGCGTTTAGAATTCCTAAAACAAAAACAGTTTATGGACTATTCAAACAGTTCAAAAAGAAAAAACAACACTTAGCAATTGTATACAATGAATTTGGGGGGGTTGATGGTTTAATTACAATGGAAGATATTCTAGAAGAAATTGTTGGAGATATCTCTGACGAAAGTGATGAAAACGAATTAACTATCAAGAAGATTTCTAAAAATAGATATTCCTTGAGTCCGTCAACAACTGTTTCGGAACTTGAAAACCTGTTTAAAATAGAGATCCCTGATTATGAAAACCAAGAAAATATTTCATTTATTATTTTAGATATTCTAAAAAGATTTCCAAAAATTGATGAAGAAGTCAAACTTTACAATTTAGTTTTCAAGATCACAAAAATGGACGATAACAAGTCACAGATTCTAGAGTTGGAAGTAAGCAAAAAATAAGTTCTAAATTGTTGTAATTTTGTTTTAAAAATGATATAATGATTAGATAAAACAAAATCAATGATGAAAAAGAGAAATTTATTTACAAAAAAATTTGCTGTAAAACTACTTATTGGAGCTATTTTAAGTACTTTAAGTGGTTTAAATGCATTTGCTGTAAATGATGGACCTCCAAGTTTTTCAATTAAGACTCCCAAACCACAAGCAATCCCTATCTCTAATCCTTTTGGAGATTCAGGTAAAGCATCTATTGAATTACCTACACCAAATCTTGATCAAGGATCAAGTATTGAATTACAAACTATTTCAGATGATTCAAATTCATTAGAGGAATCTAACTCAGTTGATTTCGAAGTTGTTCCAAGAGTGGAAAACCTAGAACTTAAAGTTAAAAACTTAGACTCTATTGAAATTTCTTTTGATGAAATTAGTGGTGTAGAAACTTACTTTGTTTTGTACGGAACTTCTAAAGTGGAAACCGAAGATGATGTATACAATATGCCACCAAAAGATACAGAAGGAAAAACATCTGTTCAAATTTCCAATTTAGAAGAAAATGTAGATTACTTTTTTTCGGTTGTTGCCAAAGCAAACGATGATTATTCTGAATTTTTATCAGATGAAGTATCTATAAAAATTGATCCGAGCCTTTTAACTGTTCCAGAAATCACTTCGGCGAAAGCTTCTAACAATAAATTTATAGAGATTAACTTTTCAAGTGAAATGGATTTAACAAACATTTCAGAATCAAATTTTAGTTTAAAGGAAACTTTTGACGATTCAGAGGTGACAATCCATAAATCCATAGTTGTTGATAGCAAGACTTTAAAATTAAGAACATCAAGTTTAAAAAGTGGATTTGAATACAACTTAGAAATTAAAGATATTAAATCAACGGACCAAATTGAATTAACAGATAATTCATTGACATTCAGGACTGAAGACTTAATTTCGCTTGAAGAATTTGAAATTTCAGAAGTAAACGTACTTGATTTCAAAGGAGTTGAAATTATTTTTAATGATGAAATTCTAGAAAAGGATACTATCAAAGAAAATCTAAATATAGTTCTTAAAGCTGATCCAAATAAAATTATTTCTATAGAAGATGTTTTAGCTAATCCAAATGATCCAAGAAAATTTTTATTAGTATTAGAAGGTTTAACTGAGGATAATTACCAAATACTAATTCAAGATATAGAGGGAGTTAACAAAGGCTCTGCCTCCGATTCAAATAAAACAAAAGAATTTAAGGGTGTTAATCCTGTACAAAACAATGAAATAAAAGAAGATAGTCCTGTTGAGATAGTTGAAGATAAAAATAGCCCAGCTGATGTTAGAAATCTTAATGCTAGATTTATTGACGAAGCTCTTATAAACCTTGAAATATCTTTTGATCCATCAGTAGATTTAGATGACGACCTTGATAAATATGAATTATACTTTGCAAAAGATTCAGATAATTATTTTGCATATACTCAAATTTCGAAAGATCAGACGGATCCTATTTTCATTCAAGATTTGGACTTAGATGCTGAATTTTATAATATTAAAGTTACAGCAAAAGATACTAATAACAATGAATCAACGGGTGCAATTTTTAAACTCTTCTTACCAGAAACTGGTCCTGCTGGAACTTTAGCTTTATTAGCTATGTCGATTTTAGGATCTAGAAGATTAACTCGTAAAAAAGATTAATTTAAGGTGGTTGAATTAAAATTTCACCTTCTACATCTGTTCTTAATACTAACTTAGAGTATTGAGCTATGTTTTGAATTGCCGGTTGGTGAGGATGCTTAAATCGATTTCCATAACCTGATGTAACAACTGTAACATCAGGGTTTAAATACTCTAAAAACTCCTTAGAATTTGAGCTTTTTGACCCGTGGTGGTTAGATTTTAATAAATAAACATTTTTCAAATTACGATTGTGTATTAAGTAAGATTCTTGCTCTTTATAAATATCGCCAGCGGCGAAAAAAATAAATTCTTGATTATCATAAACTTCAATCACAAGACTATGAAGATTTAAGTCTTTTTCATCTTCTTCAAGAGGAACTTTATAGACTTTTAAATCTAATTCACAAGCTTTTATATCTTTGATTTCTTGGTTAATTTCAAATTTGTTGTGACTTAAATTTTTTAAATCATCTAAAGATTCTTTTTGAAATGGCAAAAATGGATAATATAAATTTTGAATTTCAAAGCGTCTAGAAATTAAATTCAAACCATGGATATGATCGTGGTGTGGATGAGAAACAAAAACATGATCAAAATCCCGTTTATTAAAAGGTAGATATTTATACAAAGAATCTAACATCGCGTAGTCTGATCCCCCATCAATCAATATTGAACAAAAGTCTGTATTGCGAATCAATATAGCATCCCCCTCTTTGGTATTGAAAAAGACAACAATTATTCCTTTGTATTTTGTTAAGTGATAATAACGAAATACAATTAAGAGAATTAAGCTTAGTGTAATAACAAAAAGGGTTTTGTGTTGTTTTTTCATGTTAAAAGTGTATAATGGAGGGGTTAATAAAAGTTAAAAAATGTCTAACAAATTTTTACATGTGAAGGGTGCAAGAATGCACAACTTAAAAAACATAGAAGTAAAAATTCCTAAAAATAAACTTACTGTTATTACTGGACTTTCAGGTTCTGGTAAATCGAGCTTAGCTTTTGATACTATTTATGCAGAAGGACAAAGAAGATATGTAGAAAGTATGTCTGCATATGCAAGACAATTTTTACAGTTATCTGAGAAACCTGATGTAGATCAGATCGATGGGCTTTCGCCTGCTATTTCGATTGATCAAAAAACTGCGAGTAGAAATCCAAGATCGACAGTTGGAACTGTCACTGAAATTTATGATTATTTAAGATTAATGTTTGCGAAAGTAGGGGTTCCTCATGACCCAAAAACGGGTAAACCTCTTGAAAGACAATCAGTTAGTCAAATGGTAGAAAGGGTTACTGAACTTACTGAAGGTACAAAAATAATCTTATTGGCTCCGGTTGTAAAAGGCAGAAAGGGTCAGCATGACAAAGTTTTAGATGAAATTAAAAAGGAAGGTTTTGTGAGAGTTAGACTAAATGGACAAATTTATTCTATTTTAGAGATTCCTGAAATTGATCCCAAAAAACATAATACGCTGGAAATTGTTGTAGATAGATTGGTTGTGAAAAATTATGAGTCGACTTTTGAAGAAAATAATTTTGGAGAAACAGTGGAAATTCCAAATCCAAACAAGACAAGACTTGCAGATTCAATGCAAACTGCTGCTAAGTTTGGAGAAGGAGATGTGATTATTTTAAATCATGACACTCAAGAGGAATTAAGATTATCGGAAAATTTTGAAGCTGTAGAGGGTTTAAATTCACTGTCGAATTTAGAGCCAAGAATGTTTTCTTTTAACTCTCCACATGGAGCGTGTCAGGACTGTCATGGACTTGGTTATAAGCAAGTAATTGATGTTAATTTATTGGTGCCTAATCAAACTTTGTCATTGTCTCAAGGTGCTATTTTACCATGGGCCAATAGCTATTCGGCTACTGGTTGGTACTTTGCATTGCTTGAAGCTGTATGTGTGGCTCATGAAATCCCTATGAATATTCCTTTTAAAAGATTAAGCCAAGAGCAAAAAACTTTGCTTTTTTACGGTACTGAGGATATTGAGTACGATTTAAGAGTTCCAAGTACTTCAAAAATGCGTGGGTCTGTTTATCGAACAAAATACGAAGGTGTTATTCCAAATTTAATGAGACGTCATGCTGAGGCAGATTCAGAGACTTCAAAAAAAAGTTTTGAAGAATATATGAATGAACAAGTTTGTCCAACTTGTGAAGGAAAAAGATTAAGAAAAGAAATTTTATGTGTTTTGATTGGAGGAAAGAATATTATTGATGTCACTAATTTTTCAGTAGAAGAAGCGTTAGAATTCTTCTCAAATTTAAAACTTGATAAAACTCAAGCTGTGATTGCTAAAATGATTTTAAAAGAAATTTGTGATCGTCTGAAATTCTTAATGGATGTAGGTCTTTCTTATTTAACATTAAGTAGAGCTGCAAATACTTTATCTGGTGGTGAAGCCCAAAGAATTCGTTTGGCTACACAAATCGGATCAAAACTTAGCGGGGTTTTATATGTACTTGATGAGCCTTCAATTGGGCTTCATCAAAATGACAATGACAAACTAATCAAAACTTTAGTTGAGCTAAGAGACCTTGGAAATACTGTAATTGTAGTAGAACATGACTCTGACACTATGCTGGCAGCGGATTACATTATTGACATTGGGCCTGGAGCTGGAAAACATGGGGGAGAAGTAATTTTTGAAGGTACTCCAAAAGAACTTTTAGAGTCTGACAACACAGACACTGGAGCTTATTTAAGTGGAAAAGTAAATATGCCGATTCCAAAGAAAAGAAGAAAAGGAAATGGAAAATTTTTAGAAGTTGTTGGGGCTTCTCAAAACAATCTGAAAAATATAAATGTTAAGTTCCCTCTTGGAAAATTTATAGCGGTAACTGGAGTTTCAGGTTCCGGTAAATCTACCTTAGTAAATGATATCTTGCTGAAAGAAGTTATGTTAGAAACAAACTCACGAAGTAGAGCTGTTTCAGGTGACCACAAAGAAATTAAAGGACTTGAAAATGTTGATAAGGTAATAAATATTGATCAATCTCCGATTGGAAGAACTCCGCGTTCAAATCCGGCTACTTATACTGGTGTTTTTACAGATATTAGAAATTTATTGGCAGCTACACCAGAAGCAAAAGTTCGTGGGTACAATGCTGGGAGATTTTCTTTTAATGTAAAAGGTGGAAGATGTGAAGACTGTTCTGGAGATGGAACTAAGAAAATTGAAATGCACTTTTTGCCAGATATTTATGTACAATGTGAAACTTGTAATGGGAAAAGATACAACAGAGAAACTTTGGAAGTTGCATACAGAGGAAAAAATATTTCAGATATTTTAGAAATGACTGTCGAAGAAGCAATGAGCTTTTTTGCTGCAGTTCCATCGATAAAAAGAAAAATGGAGACCCTAAATGCAGTTGGTCTTGGATATATTCATTTAGGTCAATCTGCGAATACTCTTTCAGGTGGTGAAGCACAGCGTGTTAAATTAGCTACAGAGCTTTCTAAGCGTTCAACCGGTAAAACACTTTATGTTTTAGACGAACCAACTACAGGGCTGCATTTTGGAGACGTGGCTAAACTTTTAGAAGTACTTCAGAAGCTAGTTGATAAAGGTAACACGGTTTTAACAATCGAGCACAATTTGGATGTTGTAAAATGCGTGGATCACATTATCGATATTGGACAAGATGGTGGTGACAAAGGTGGAGAAATTTTAGTCGAAGGAACTCCTGAAGAAGTTGCTAAACACCCAGGTAGCTATACTGCTAAATGGCTAAAGAAATTAATTTAGTCTAATTATTTGATTTAAAAAAACCCCTCGGTTTGCGGGGGGCTTTTTTTTGATTAAAGCTTGTATTTATGGTAAAATAACATGATAGCTAATTGTTTTAGAATGAATATTAATCAAGGCATTGAAACCGATGGTAAACTGGGAAGATTAAAGCCTATCTTAAAACAAAATGTTGATTCAATTAGTAGCTCTACTATAGAAGAAATTAGCAGCTCATTGGATTCAAAAAAAATTACGACTGTTCCAATTGAAAACTTGGAAACCGATACCTATCCAAATTGGAAAGATCACTCTAATACTCTCAAAGACACCATGTTGAGTAATTTTTTTAGAAAATTTGAAAATTCTAATGATCCATATGTAATTGAACAAATTGGGATTTTAAAATCAAGACTTGATAAAATTGAGATTAAAATAATTGATACCAATCAAGTTAATGCTTTTTGTGTTACAAAAACTGGTACGATAATGATTACCACTGGTTTATTGAAAAAAATTAAAGAGTATGATTCTGAAGATGCTTTAGCTTTTATAATTGGTCATGAAATAGGTCATATTGTCTATGAAAACATGGAGAGATTTAAAAACTACCAATCAACTGATAAAAATTCTCAAACTAAAAATAGTTTAAATATGGAATTTGAATGTGATAAATTTGCTTTAGAGCTTGTAGATAGTATAGGCTTGAATGTTAAGTATGCAAATTTAGATATTTTTGATAGTTCAGATCTAAAACCGATGGATTTAGGAATCTTGTCATCGCACCCAGAGACCAATGAAAGAAATAAGCATTTAAAAGAGCTGATTTTATCGGGTTCATATGAAAACTATCAAGAAGACAAAAACACTTTCCAAGACCTGGATCTAGAAATTATAATTTTAGAAAGTCAAAGTTATTCAGAGTATGCGGAAAGTATTACAATAAGTTCTTTTTACAATTTTTTTGAAAACTGTAACTCTATAGATGATTTTAATTCAATTTTTGATTCAGAACAAAGAAGTTTTTATAATAACGTTAATAAAGAAAGTTTTGAAATTTTAGTAAAGAATTTTAAGGTACACAATCAATTAACTTGTAACACAGAATTAAAAACATTACCAAATTTCACAGAAAACGTGAGTCGAATTGCAAATTTCTTTAGAATGTATATTGATAATAAAAATATCTTATTTGCATTAGAAGCAAGCCAGCTGGAAAAATTTAACGGATTGAGTGACGAGGAGCTAGTTTTAATGATGTTATCAAGTCAAAGTTTTCGTAGTTTTTTACCAATTAATGAATATGTATTTTTAACAGATAATTTACAAAAATCAGTAGTTAAAACAACTGGTATGAAAATGGAGAAAAGCTCAAAATTTCAAGATAATGAGTTTGTTAAGAGCTTAAAAGCTTGCTTAATGGGTAACAGTCAAGAATTAATTAAGTTTGTTTTAGGACTAGAAAAGGATTTGTTAAAAAATATTTATGAGAATAGTCGTGGGAATTCGCCTATTGCAAATTTATTAACAGCAGCCTTTTCATCAATAAAAAATACAAAAATTACAATACAATCATTAAATACGCAAGAATATTTTGAACTGCTGAATAATTTAAAAATATTAAATTTTTCATTTAAAGAAAATGGCCTTTATTTTGAACACACCGAAAATTTATTAAGTGTTTTAAATGATTTATTTGACTCGAACAATCAGTATGCACTCGAGGATTTTTTCAAAACACATAAAAAGCAAATTTCTGAGTTAATAATTACAAATATAAAAGAGGGTTCGAATGAGCTGTTTATAAAAGTTATGAATGCTGATAAAAACTTTTTTTATCTTAACAATAAGACAAATGATTTTTTGAATTATTTCTTAGATTTAAATATGAAACCTGAAGGATTTGAGAACATCCAACCTCAAGTACTGGATATTTTATTTTCTAATTTAAATGTATTGCGAATTAGACTGGTTAAAGAAAAACTAGAAGATTCATTTTTAAATAAAGTTTTAACAATTCCTCAAAAAACATATATAGAAAAATCATCTGTATTTGAATCTTCAATTCGTGAGAGCTCAGATAAAAGTTTAAAGGAGTATATTGAAAGCTTAGTTGAATTAGATTTTGTTATTTCAGAAATTCCTTTTTCAGGTATTCTACTAAGATTTAATGCAAAAGATATTTTAGATATCGCTGACCTAATCATTGATAAGGAATTTTTAAATAAAGAAAAGTTAGTAAAAATCTTACAAAACTCGTTATCTGAAAAATTAAACCTATATAGACTAAAAGGTCGAACCTTTAATAGTAATTTTGAAGAAATAAGCAAGTTCGCATCAGAATCTGAATTAAGTTTAAATAAGCAAGAATGTGAAATTTTATTTAAACTACTGGATCTTAAAAAAGATTGGAAAGGAATTGCAAGTTTAGCAGATAATTATTTTGTTCGACTTATTTCGGATGACGAACGGGAAGAAGGCTTAATATATTGTGAAAGTTTGGAAAGTTTTGATATACCAATTTTAAATCATAGAAATGAAAATTTAAGTAATTTAAGTATACAAGAAGTAATTGAATCAAAGACCTTAACTTTAGGAGATTATGTGTATTTTAAAATTGCAAAGGAAGCAAATTTACTTCAGCCTGAATCTGATGATAGTGATAGTAAGCTTGAATTAATTAAAAATTTAATTGCTAAATTTAAGCGACCATCTTGCTTATTAGATAAATTGATTTGCTCTAATCTTGATCAAGATATTTTTGATCAGCTAGATAAATCTAAACAAGAATTACTTTTAAGATTAGTAGTGAAAAGTCCAATTAAAGCTAGAATGATTGGGAAATTATATTATGAAAAATATATTTTAACTTGCCAAGACTTTGATGCAAAAAAGAATATGATTTTAAAATGCTTTCCTAAGGCAAGTAAGTATAGAGATGAGCTTTTACAAAATTTAATTTTAAGTTCAGAATTTGACCCGTCAGAACTTATTTCATTAGATAAAGATTTATTTACCAAATATAATTCAGAGTTTTTAAGAAATGGAACTATTTTAGAGGGCACAATAGGTTCTTACATTAGAAATCTTAGTGAAGAAGATAAACTTTTTGTATTTAAAAAAGTTATCTTTCAGGATGAGGAAATTGAAACTAGATCAAGCTTCACACTTTTAGAGTTTTTATCTGAACAATCTGGATTGGGGCAAGAATCAATTAATCAAATGATGTTAGACAAAGAATACAGAGAAATTTTTATAAATGATTTGATAAATTGTAAGAGATCTGTATTAAACCAGGAAAATTGTAAAACTTTAGTTGATGATTTATTTGTAAAATTAGACTGTAAAGAGGAGAATCCTCAAATTATGAAAATTACTAAATCTGCTTTAAGTTCTATTTTACTAAGATCTTCGAAAGATAAATCGGCAAAATTACTAAATAAAGTTACTGATCTTTTATACAATCAAGAAAAGGATTTTAGTAAAGTTATCAAAGAAGTTTTCATTGGTCTTGGTGTGATTGGTGTTAAACTTGGACAAATAATTGCTTCTCAGCCTTTTGTAAAAGAAAAATCACCTAATTTATATAACGCTTTGTCCGAATTAAAAGACCAAGCTGAACCAATGGACTTAATTGAAATTTTAGAGAGTATTAAATCAAATACAAATTTACACGGTAAAAAATTACAAATTGAAAGAATTCTAGCCTCAGCCTCAATAAAATCTGTGCTAAAAGCTAAAATTGATGAAAAGGATGTCGTGCTAAAAGTTTTAAAACCCAATGCAAATAAGTATTTAAAAGAATCTAAAAAAGAGTTGGATTTAATTTTTGGTGATTTAGCACCATTAATACAAGAGGAATTTGATATAGAAATTCCTGATCTAGCCAGTGAAATTATTGAATGGATACAAGAAGAAACAGATTTTGAAAATGAAACTCAAAACTTAAATAGGATGAAAGTTGACACTGAAAAAATGAAACTTAACTTAAATTTCAAATTTTATGTACCCCAGATCAAATCGGATCTCAGTAGTTTTAATATGCTTTCTGAGGATATTGTCCCTGGAATTCCACTGAAAAATATCGATGATCTAGAGTTAAAAAGAAAAATATATAAAGATCTTCAACTGCTAATTACTCAACAACTTTTTGTAGATGGTTTTTTTCATGCGGATTTACATGATGGAAATATTTTCTATGATCAAGAAACTCAAACTGTTAGTTTAATTGATGCTGGATTTTGCTCTAAGTTAAGTGAGAGCTTGCAGATTTTATTACTTAACTTGATTGACAAAAAAGGAGATATAAACTTTATGATTCAAAGATATCTAGCAGAAAATGGCAGACTTTTGGATTCACAGGAATTTGTAAAAATTTCTGAAGAAGTATCTCAAGAGAGCTCTTATTTTAAAAAACTTGTTAAAATTCAAGAATTTTTAAATTCTATGCAAGGCTTCTCGGCTCCAACTGAACTAACAAGAACAGTTGCTGGTTTAACAAAATGTGCACATATTTTTGATACAATAGACTTTTCATTACAGGAAATTATCTCTCAAGTTCATTTGGCTAGAAATATTTATTCGGTTTCTCCTTATTTTGTTGAAACTCAATTAATTAAATTTTTAAAGGAAAGCGATCATTCAATTGCAAGAATTGGAAATATACTTACTGGACCCCTAAAGATCAGCCCTGCAAATTTAATAAATTACATCATTACAATTATTGATAAAAAAATTCTAGAGGATAATTTAAGTGAAATTTCGATTGGAGATTTCCTAGAAGTTTTAGATGATAACCCTGTTCTTATAAAAATTAAAGCCTTCTGTGCTATGAGTAATGTAGAAGTTGAAACCGCGATTAAAGTTTTAGCAGGTATACAAGAATCAACGGGCAATACTCTGGCAGATAATATAATTAATATGATTAAAAGTAATTTGGATAATCCAGATATGATTTCAGCTATGCTTTCAGAATTTGGACTTGGCCCCTCTGAAGCAATGCAAGACTCTGAGGGTAATCAATTGCAAAGTGAACTAAACTCTGTTGATGATTTACAAAAAGTAAGCTTAAGCGATGATAATTATTCACAAATTTTAGAGTTTGTGATCACTCTGAATTTTAAAACTCTAAAAAAGATTAACTTTGAAAATTTAGATGCAGGGGTTGTTAAATTAATAAATTCTCAAATTAATACTTTAATTGCAAAAATAGAAGACTATGAAGAACTAAATCAACTAGAGTCTAGTTTTGATAATATCAGTGGAAATATTTTAAATCGAAAAATTCAATTAATTGAAAATGATAATTTTACTATTTTTGAATTAGTTAATTTAAATGAATCTGATCTAACATTATTAAAAATTATTGATAAAAAACTAGAAGATTATTTTGAAACCTTTATCAAAATAAAACCAATCAGAATGTCTGACTACCCGGATTTTTATATAATGAAGTCTTCGAACCCTATTTTAGATAAGAAAATTCTAGAATTTTTAAAAAGTAAAAATATTGATTTTGAATATATTTTAAATTTAAAGGTTAGATCAGAAATTTTTGATTCATATCTTGAAAATATGTCTTTGGGTTTTACCGAATTTAGATTATTAGAAAATTATAGAGATAATTTATCGGAACTTCATTACAAGTTACTTAATCAAATAGTAAAAATTCAAATTGAAAATTTAAAAAATGGAGATTTTAATGGTTCATTTATGTATAAGTGTGAAGACACTCCAATAAATCAAGAATATCATAGACTAATGTATGCAGCTTTAGATTTAGAAAATTTAGATTTCATTAAAGGTGCGTTTAAAAATTTACATTCAAACTCATTATTTTATTATTTCTCGAAAAGAATATTACTTGAATCACAACCTTTATCTAATAATTTTAATGATTGGTTAGATGTTTTAGGAAAATATCCGGAACGTATAGATTTTCAAAGAGGTATAAAAGATTTTATTGAGGAATCAAATCCTCCAATTAATGAGCTGATTATAGGATTTCGGGATTATGAATTTATGGAAGATGCTTTTACAAACCTTAAAAAACTAACATTAGTTGCTGACAAAAAAAATAATAGGTATATTGATGTATATGCAGGACTTTGCCATATTTTTAAAGTTTTAGAAAAGCATAAATCTAAAACAGATAGTCTTTTAGAAGAAGTTAATCTGATTAATGTTAATGTAGAGGATTTTATTTACGCTTTTCGAAAGATCCATGACATTTTATATTATGAAAATAATTTTGATGAGATTCAGAGTGAAATTTTTGAATATATAAAAACTATTACTTTTACAGATGCCGAATTGGATGACATCAATCTTCCAAACTTGAACTCTGGATGTTTAATTCAATTTCCGAATTTATTAAAATTTAATAAATTAAAAATTGGAATTTGTGGTGAGATTAATCTTCCAAAAGCTGAAAATTTAAACAATCTTGAGATTTTAGAAGGAACTGAAATTAAAATAGAAACAACAGATTTCATTGAGGATTTAATCAAATTTGGATTACCTTCATTTAATGCTTTAAAATTAAATCAAGTCTTTCAAAGTGTTTATGATGAATTGGAAGCACTTGAAATATGGAATCAAATTAAAGATGTATTTTCCCATTTAGGTTTAGAAAATTTTATTAAATTAAAATTTAAAAACACCCTGTTTAGCAAACATATAGAATTGTTTATTAAAAATTTAAATGATACGAATGCAAGAGTAAAATCTAAAATTTTCCAAGAAAGGAGTGATGGTTTTGAAGATGATTTATATCAAAGTGATTTTTATTCAGTATTCTCTAGTATTGCGTCTGAAAGTATGGATAGTTTAAGTGATAAAGAAATGATTAATTTATTAAATCGAAATTCTGATAAAGCTTATTATATTGATTGTCTGTTAAAAAGTCTGTATCGACGTGGAAAATTAGAAGTTTTCTTAGGAAATACAATTGATACACTAATTATAGAAAATCAGATTTACGGAGTTTTTAATAGATTTGCTAAAGCTAATTTAAAGAATCTAGACTTAATTGAATCAATACTTGCGATTGAAGATATTTCTGACAAATGTAATGTAAGGTATATTTGCTTAAGACATAAGTATTTACTAACTGGGGAATATATTGGTTCTCTTGAAAGTTTAGAATCTTCCTATACAGACGAAGAATTAGCAACTTTTACGCGAATAAAATTTTCAGGTGCTCCTAGAGAATCTAGTTTATTACAAAAACTTCTTATAAAATGTCCAAATGCTGAATTTGAATTTGAAAATGTAGAAAGTTCTAGACAGTTAAAACTGATTACTCAATTACCTCCAGAATTAAAGCAAAACATAAATAAGATTACATGTATGATTGAAGAATTTAGAGAATTTGAGTTAGATCTATCTGGTTTTACTCCAGAAATAGATTTTGAATTTCCAAATTTAACAAAAATAAGTAGTATTTCTAAGTTTAAAGTAGAAAATTGTAAAAATTTTTCAGCTCCAAACCTAAAACAAATGCGTGGATTACTTGAGATTAATTTTTCAAATCAAATGGACGTGTCGACTTTAGAAGATATTTATGATTTACGAATAAATTGCTCAAATTCAGGGGTAACCTTGAAATTAAATAGCTTAAAGAGTATTAGCTCGAATTTAGAATTAAATGGTTTTAGAAATGTAGAACTCTTAAACCCAGAAACTCTACTATTTCCTAAGGGAAAAATACAGATTAGGTATAAAGACGAACCAATGGAAATAATTAAAGAAACATTCTGGACCAAATTAAAAGCAAGACTTTTAAAAGACAAAGAAGGTACCATTAAATGCATCGATCAAGATTTAATTGATAGAATTAATTCTGAAATTTAATTACTTGAATTTTAAAAAGACCCTCTTAAATACAAGGGGGTCTTTTTTTGTTTTGTGATTCTTGAATTTTGATTATCCGCGGAATCTAGATCCGAAAAGATTATGCATGATTTGTACCGCTTCGGCTCTATTAAGCGTAGCGTTGGGCTTGAATAGTCCGTTAGAGTTACCGTTAATGATTTGCATATCGTATGCAAATTGGATGTATTTTTTATCTGGTAACTTTGTTACGTCAGGGAATTTATAATTAAATAATTGATCGACTTGGGGATTATTTAAGAAAATATTTTTTGTATCATCGTTTAAGAAATATCTAATTTCCATAATAAAAGTAACTAATTCGGCTCTAGTAATTTTTTCATCTAAGTTATATGACTTTTGAATAATCGAAAAATCATTATCTATTAAGAAGGCTAACATTTGTGCATACCACTTGTTTCTGTATTGAAATGGAACTGAATCCTTTGAATAATTATAGTAATCACCTAAAGATACTATGTGTAAAGCCTCAGCTTTGGTCACGCTTTGATTTGGTCTAAATAATTTTGTTTGAACTCCTTGACTATTTAAAGGCCCAGGATATCCTTTGATTTTACCTCTTCTAAAAGCTTTGATTAAAGATTCATAATACCATGCGTCTTTTGAGACGTCTGTAAAAGGTTGAATAGGAATTTGTAAAGTTTGTTGTTCTGCATAAGTCTCTCCAAATTGATTAATTGCTTTTAGGCTAACACCAATTGATTCTTGATAATTCATTTTAGAGTAATCAATTACATATTGCGTAGTATCTTTATCAAATTGAACTTCTTGCATTTTATCTGCAGTTGGTAATAAAGTTTGTGTAAAATTGTAATAAAGTCTCATTTTATAGCTATCGGCGTTTGGTACCTTATTCCAATTTATAACGAATTTTTGATTTTCCTCGTCAATATCTACTGTGAATTCTGGGATTTGATTTGGATACAGAAACTCTGGTAGATCGATAGTATAATCATATTGATTATTAAGATAATTAATTTCTTTAAATCGATCTGCACTCAATAAAAGCTCTTCGGATTGGTTTTTGTAAATACTTCTACCTAAAGTTTGATTCATGTAATTTGGAAACATTGGAGGTTCAGGCTTCGCATTAAGTAAAAGCTTCAATTCTAATTTATCACCTAGTGGAATTCCTTCAAAATTATGGTAGGGTCTTTTGGAATAGTAATCTAAATTGAAGTCTGAAACTTTTTGCCCATTTAGAAAATTTGGTTTAAATTCATATTCTGTCTGAAACGTATAAGTATCCCCTTTTTTAAGATTTGCAATATCAAAAGATCCATCCCAATGAGTGCTTTGGTGTATTAGGTAGAAATCATCATTCATTTTTATGTAAAATTCAAAAAAAACGGTATCTTCATTTAAAATATCTGCTCCAATATTTTTAATTGTAACATCACAAACATAGCCAAGCTCTCCAACTTTTTGATTCTCAACTTGATCAATTATTTGATTCTTGTTCTCGTCTAATATGTCGTAAGAACGTATGAAATATGTTGTATCCTTAACATCATAAAGAAAATAACGAGTTTGTCCTCTAAAATCGTTCCAAGCATTTTGAACCCTTATAAATTCAGCTTCCTCAGGTTGATCATCAGAGTCGGGTATTTCCATGAACCTTTCTTCATATCTAAAGAATCTAGATTTGTTCTCATCTAGATAAATAGGTTTACATTCTACGTCTTCTACTATTAAATCAGGTGCAGTAAATTCTGCTTTTGTAATTGATGTGTTCAATAGAAGTAAAAATACAAATATTGATTTTGAAATTATTTTCATCATAAATAAACAAATTAATTTCAACTAAGATACAGGGATGTGTTTTTTTGTCAATACTTGTTGATTTTATTTTTGGGTTTTAAAAAAGCACCCGTCTATTTAAAGGGTGCTTTGAGTTGTATTTTT